>NZ_KK211377.1:5275-67838 GCF_000621965.1 Methanobrevibacter wolinii SH | reverse complement strand
TTATATAAAACTAAATTAAAACTAATTTTTATAAAATTCTATAAACATTCTAAAACTTATTTTTACTTAAACTTTAAATTTTTAAATTCAATAAATCATTAACTTAAATTTAAAAATCTTATAATATATAATTAAAAATAAATTTTAATAAAAAATTATAATTACATATACTAAATTAACTTATTTTAAAATAATATATATCCAAAATTAATATAGAAACTAATTAATTTAAAATAAATCTATTTTTTAATAAAAAACTTTAAAAATCTTGATTTTATAAAATATTAAAAAAATACAAAACAATTAAACAAATATGATATACTAAAAATAAAATAATATATCAAAAATATTTTATAGATATTTAAATAAATTTAAAATTAAATAAGAGCCTATTTTAAAAATTAAATAAAAAAATAGACTTTTCTCTAAAAATATTAAAAAAATAATATTATTTTATTTAAAAAATTATAAATATAATTTTAAATAAAATTTATATGATTAAAAACTATATTTTAAAAGATATAGTAATATAATTAATAAAAAATTAGAAGGTATATTATGGCTGATTGTTTCCCAGATACTCAAGATAACAAACCACGTGTACCTATCTCTTTATCAAGAGTAGGAGTTACTGGTGTTAAAAAATTAGTAAAATTAGAAAGAAAAAATAAAAGACCAATTATATTAATACCTACCTTTGATGCATTTGTAGATTTACCAAGTGATCAAAAAGGTATTCATATGTCAAGAACCCCAGAAGCTATTAGTGAAGTAATGGAAGAAGCTACTAAAAGTCAATCCATAAGAACTGAAAATATCTGTGAAGAAATTGTAAATAAAATGATGGAAAAACACGAATATGCAAGACGTGTTGAAGTCAATATGACAAGTGATTATATGTTTAATAGAAAATCACCTGTCACAGAAAAAAATTCACAAGAAATGGCAAAATTAATTGCTAAAGCTGTTGGAACTAGAAATGGAAATGAAATCATAATTCATAAATACATTGGAACAGAAGTCGTTGGAATGACAGTATGTCCATGTGCACAAGAATCAGTAAAAGAAGCAGATAAAAGAAAATTATTAGAATTCTTAGATGAAGAAACAACACAAAAAGTATTAGATACTGTAACTTTTGCATCACATAACCAAAGAGGTATTGGAACTATCTTAATAGAAGTTCCTAAAGGTGAAGAAGTTAGTGCAGATGATTTAATTGAAATTATTGAAGAATCTATGAGTTCACCAGTATGTGGATTATTAAAACGTCCTGATGAAAATGCAACTGTAATGAATGCACATACTAAACCAGTATTTGTAGAAGACTGTGTAAGAAACATGGTTGAAAAAATCATTGAAAAATATTCAAACTTACCAGACGATACAAAAGTTACATTACGTCAAATTAATAAAGAAAGTATTCATAGACATGATGCTTTTGCAGAAAAAGTTTCAACAATTGCACAATTAAAAGAAGAAATGAAAATATAATATATTTCATTTCCTATTTTAAATAAAAAAATTTGACTAAAAACTTAAAAAAGGAAATATCATGTCACATTTACATAAAATTGCAGGTTCAATTCTAGGAAAACTTAATTCATTTAAAGGATCTCGTCCAGCACTAGATAATGGAAAAATTCTCATTGTTAGATCTATAGGTTCAGATAAAATAGATATTAATAATATTGATAAAGAATTAGATGAAATAGTTGATATGTTTAATGGTGATGAAATAGAAATTGTCTCTGATGATGCTGGAAAAATAATCAATAGAATGGACGAACAAGTTAGGTCATCTGTTAAAGTTAATGCTGAAACAGATTCAAATGGCGTTATGAGAATGGTTAAAGGTTTTGAAGACCAAGGAATAACTACAAATTTTAGATTATTTGATACAGAACATGCAAGTGTGTTTGTAGTATTATGGAGAGACCATAAAAATATGGGACCATGTTTTGTTGAAGTAACTGTTTCAGATAAAGAGGTTTAAAATTAAAAATTTTAGAAAGTAAATATTCTAATAATTTAGAATAATCTTTCTATAAACTTATTTTCAAATAATTTTACACCACATCAAATTAAAATAAACCCTATATAAACTCATTTTCAATAATTTTATTTAAATAATAATTAATTTTAAAAATAACTGATTTTAGATAAAAAAACTAATTTTAAAAAAACCATTTATACAAACTTAAAAATAATTCTAAAAAAACTATTTTTTTAAAACTTTCTAAATTAAAAAAAAACAATCCTAATTTAAAATAAATAATTTAAAAAAAACTTAAAAATATAAAAATAGAATTTCAAGATAATTAAATAAAACTCAAATAAGAATTTTTAAATATAGAATAATAAAAAAGATATAAATAATTAAAATAAAATAATGATTCTTATGAATGTTTTAGACCAATTAACAGAAAATAAAATAAATATTAAAGATTTATCAAAAGAAGAATTAACCGATATTCTTAATTCAAAAGGAAAAGATGTGAATAAATTAATGAACCTTGCTAATACAGATTACACTCCTAATAAAACAATTACTTTTTCTAAAAATGTATTTATACCAATTACTGAAATCTGTAAAAATGATTGTGGATATTGTAACTTTAAAAAAACACAAGAAGATAAAGATGCAATAATATTAAAAAAACCAGAAGAAATTTTAAAAACTTTAAAAGATAGTGAAAAATATTCATGTAAAGAAGCATTATTTACATTCGGTGAAAATGCAGATGAAGAGGATATTGTAAAATCTAGACTTAATGATTTAGGTTATGATAAAATGGTAGATTATACTTATGATTTCTGTAAATCTACCTTAGAAAATACAAATCTACTTCCTCATACAAACTGTGGAAACATGTCTTATAAAGAAATGAAAAAATTAAAAGAAGTTAATGTTTCAATGGGATTAATGCTTGAAAACTCATCTAAAAGACTTATGAAAACTATTGCCCATAAAAAAAGTCCAGGAAAATTACCTAAAACTAGAATAAAAACTATTACAAATGCAGGTAAATTAAAAATACCTTATACTACAGGAATTTTAATTGGAATTGGTGAAACAAAAGAAGAAATAGTAGAATCATTACTTGAAATAAAAAAAATTCAAGAAAAATATGGCCATATTCAAGAAATTATTATACAAAATTTTACACCAGCACCAAATATGGAAATGGCTAATTATCCAGAACCAAGTCTTTTAGATATGGTAAGAACCGTTTCACTTGCAAAATTAATGTTTAATGATGTATCAATACAAGTTCCACCAAACCTTAACTATGAAACTGCACAAATATTCCTTTTATCTGGTGCAGATGATTGGGGAGGAGTATCTCCTTTAACCCATGATTATGTAAATAAAACTTCACCATGGCCAACACTTGACCATTTAAATGAAATAACAAAAGATGCAGGTTACCAACTTAAAGAAAGACTTGCAGTATATGATAAATATATTAATAAGGAATATTTAAGTTCATTACCATATGAAAAAGCAGTAAAAGAACAAAATATAATAAATAAAACAAATAATATTAATTAAATTAATATTATTCTCTTTTTAAATTAATATCATTAAATTAATAAAGATAGTTATCATTCAATACGAGCATCCACAACTACATGTTCGACACCTGGAGAATACTTTTTAACTTTAGTAATTCCAAGAATTTCAACATCCCTATTTTTTGCAGCTTCTTTAATCCTTTCAACAGGACGAGTATACATTAATTTATCAGGAACTGTTTCATGATAATGAATAATACCACCTGGATTTAATGCTTTCATTGCACTAGGTAAATATTCATGAGTCGTTTTAACATAGCCCATAATAATACGATCAGCATTATATTTAGGTGCTTCAATAGCACAATCACCACAAATTGGGACAATTTTATCATAAGCTGCTTTTTGATTAATTTTATTAATCTCAATATTCTCTTTTAAAAATTTATAAGAATTAGGATTTAATTCAATTGAATAAATTTTTTTAGGATTAGCATGAACCCCAATAGGAATTGAAAAATAACCAATACCTGCAAACATATCTAAAACAACTTCCCCATCAGATACTAATTTAGCAATTCTTAATCTTTCATTAGTATTTCCTTTTGCCCACATAACTTTTGATAAATCTAACTTAAAATAACAACCATTTTCTTTATGAATAGTTTCAGTGCTATCACCAAGTAATATTTGAGTTGAAGGTTGTCTTAATTGTCCATGAATCTTACCTACTTTAATAATAGATTTTACATGAAACCTATTTTGAAGTTCTTTAAGTTCATCATAAGACAAATCACGAGTATTATCATCTAAAATAAGAATTTTCCCAATAATCTTCCATTTCATATATATTACCATAAATAATTTAAATAATAAGAAATTAAATAATCCTAGAAAAATATGGCTCTGTTGAAGAATTATCTTATTTAAAAATTAAATCTTAAATGATTTAATTATAAATTTAAAATTAACTTAAATTTAAGAATTTACTCTTAAAATGATTTATTCATAAATTAAAAACTTAAGATAAGTTTAAAAATTTCAACAAAGACAAAAATATAATATAACTATTAAAAATCTTAATTATAAAATTTATATAATAATTTTCTATCATAAATTAAATAATAATTATCTAAAAATAAATATTTCATTAAAAGAATATAAAAATATAATGTATATTAATTTAATTAATTAAGAAAAATTATAATAGTCCAAAATATATTTTAAAAAAATAGAAATTAATTTAATATATGATTAAATTATATTAAAATTAAGAAATATTAAAAATTATAATAAAAAATATTGAAAAATATAAATATTAAGATAAATAATTAAAAATTATAATATGTATTTTATTAAATAATATAAAATAATATAATATTATAAAATAATAAAACGAAAATATTATATATATTAAAAACATATTCTAATAAAGTTAAGTTTTACTTAATTATAGTCTGATTTTATTATAATAAATTTATTTCATCAAAAAGGAATATTATAAATTAATATAAAAAGTAATTATTTTTTCAAGATATAAAAAATAATGTAAATATTTATTTTTAAATAAACATTATTTCAAGTAAATTTAATATAAATTTTTAAATAAATATATTATATATAAGTAGTAAAAATTTACTATTAAAATAATATACTTAAATAATTATATATTTATAATAAATTCATTACATGTTATAAAAACGAGGTGTTTACATGGACGATGAAAAAATTGTAAAAGGTACCACTACTGTAGGTATTACTTGTAAAGATGGAATTGTTTTTGCATCAGAAAGAAGAGCTAGTATGGGAAGTTTAGTAGCTCATAAAGTTGCAAAAAAAATATTTAAAATTGATGATCATATAGCAGCAACTATTGCTGGTAGTGTTGCAGATGCACAAAATTTAATGAAAGTAATGCGTGCAGAAGTTTCATTATATAATTTAAGAAATGGAGAAAAAATTAGTATTGATTCTGCAGCTACATTAACTGGAAATATATTACACTCACAACCAAGAGGAGTTCAAATTCTTCTTGGAGGTGTAGATGATGAAGGTTCATCTATTTACTCACTTGATGCTGCAGGTGGAGTAATTAAAGATACATTTATATCTACTGGATCTGGATCTGTATTTGCATACGGTGTATTAGAAGATAGATTCCATGAAGATTTAAGTATTGATGAAGGTATAGAAATTGCATTAAGAGCAATTAAATCTGCTACAGAACGTGATACCTTCTCTGGAAATGGATTCTTAGTAGCTACTGTTACAAAAGATGAAGGATTCAAAATGTTAGATAAAGAAATAGTTGAAGCAAAAGTAGAAGAAATTAATAACTAATTTTATTAATTTTTTATTTTAACTTATTTTTTTCATAAATAAATTTATAGATGAATAAATAATTATTCATATGATTTTAGAGTTTATTAAACTCTAAACTTATTATTTTTAAATTAGATTATTTAGTTAATAATTCAATATCTTTTTAAATTATAACTAAATACCCTTTTATTAATCAATTATTATTTTATTAATTAGATAATTGAGATTTAAAATTTTTAAAAAAGAACTTAATTAATATAATTTTATTATTTAATAGACTATTTTTCAAAAGAAGTGATTATATGGCTTCAGAAATCTTAGAAGAAACTAAAAAAACAATTATAAACAGATTACCTGAAATGGTAAAAGTTGCTAAAGTTGAATTTGAAGGGCCCGAAATTGTAATTTATACAAAAAACCCTGAAATTATAACTGATAATGGAGATCTTATTCGTAATTTAGCAAAAGATTTAAGAAAAAGAATCATTATTAGATCAGATAAAAGTGTTTTATTAGATCCTGAAGAAACAATACAAAAAGTAAAAGAAATTGTACCCGAAGATGCTGAAATAAGTGATATCTCATTTGATGATGTTACTTGTGAAGTAATAATTGAAGCTACAAAACCAGGATTAGTTATTGGTAAATATGGAGTAACCTCAAGAGAAATTGTTAAACAAACAGGATGGGCTCCAAAAATATTAAGAACACCTCCAATTTCATCAGAAATCATTGGTAGAATAAGAACCATATTAAAAAATAGTAGTAAAGAAAGAAAAAAATTCTTAGAAGATTTAGGTAAAAGAATTCACCAAGAAACTAAATATGATAATGATTGGGCAAGATTAACTTCAATGGGTGGATTTAAAGAAGTAGGAAGATCTTGTATGCTTCTTCAAACACCAAATAGTAGAGTTCTCCTTGATTGTGGAGTAAACGTTGCTGCTACTGAAGATAAAGATGCATTTCCATATTTAAACGTACCTGAATTTAATATTCAAGAATTAGATGCAGTTATAATATCACATGCACACCTTGACCATGTTGGTTTCTTACCTTATTTATTCCACTATGGATATGAAGGACCAGTATACTGTACAACACCAACTTCTGATTTAATGACTCTTTTACAATTAGATCATATTGATATTGCTCACAGAGAAGGACATCCATTACCATTTAATGTAAAAGATGTTCAAAAATGTATTAAACACACAATATGCTTAGATTATGGAGAAGTAACAGATATTTCACCAGATATAAGATTAACTTTACATAATGCAGGACATATTTTAGGTTCTGCTATAGCACATATGCATATTGGAGATGGTCAACACAACCTTGTTTATACTGGAGATTTTAAATATGAAAGAAGTAGATTATTAGAACCAGCAACCACCAGATTCCCAAGAGCAGAAACTGTTATTATGGAAAGTACTTATGGTGGACATGAAGATATTCAACCATCAAGAAACAATGCAGAAAAAGAAATGATGAAAACAATTTATAAAACTTTAAAACGTGGTGGAAAAGTTTTAGTACCAGTATTTGCTGTAGGTAGAGCACAAGAATTAATGATTGTACTTGAAGAATATATGCGTCATGGAATGATTGATGAAGTACCAATATACATTGATGGTATGATATGGGAAGCAACTGCAATACATACTGCAAGACCAGAATATTTAAGTAAAGATTTAAGAGATCAAATTTTCCATATGGGTAGAAATCCATTTATCTCAGATTACTTTAAAAATGTTTCAAACAATATAAATAGAAGAGATATTGTTGAAGGAGAACCATGTATTATTCTTTCAACCTCAGGTATGTTAACTGGAGGAAATTCTGTTGAATACTTCAAAGCATTATGTGATGATGAGAAAAACACATTAATATTTGTAGGTTATCAAGCAGAAGGATCTTTAGGTAAAAGAATACAAAGAGGAGTAAAAGAAATACCATTAGAAGTAGATAATAAAACTGAAGTATTCCATGTTAACATGGAAATCAATACAATTAATGGTTTTAGTGGTCACTCTAATAGACGTCAACTTATGGACTATGTAAAAAGATTAAGTCCAAGACCTGAAAAAATCCTTGTATGTCATGGAGATCCTTATAAAACTGTTGACCTTGCAAGTAGTATACATAGAAGCTTTAAAATGGAAACAAAAACTCCATTAAATCTTGAAGCTACTAGAATACAATAAATCTTAATAATTTAAAAATTATTATAATATAATTTTTCATAATTTAATTATTAAGATTCTTATTTTTTAATAAATTTTTTTAATAAAACTTAAACTATCAATATTAATTTTTTAATATAAATTTAAAACATGTTCTATTTAAAAATTAAATTTTTCTAAAAAATATTAATTTTTAAATTTTAAGACTTGTTAAATACTATTTTTTATAATAATATAAATGATATTTATACTTAAAAATTAAATTTAAGAAACTTTTTTTTAAAATAATAAAATTCGAATAATTTACTATATTTCAATTTTAAAAAAAATAAAGATTAAAAATAAAATTAAAAAATTTAATAAATATAAATAAAATAATGAAAAATATTTAAATTTATAAAAATTAAATCAAAATTAATTAAATAATTATACAATTAATAAAAGTTATACAAATCTTAAATAAAATATTAAGAATAATGATTTAATAAAAATAATAAATTTTAATACACATTAATAATATAAATATACTATAATATATTATAAATTTATAAAGATAGGTGAATATATGGTTACATATTCAGAATCTGGTGTAGATATTGATCTTGAAGCACTTACTGTTTCAAAATTAGCTTCAAAATTAAAACCAACATTAAATAATAGAGAAGTACTAACTGAAAGTGGACATTTTGCTGCTTTAGTACCATTAGGAGACAAAGCAATAGCAATGAGTACTGATGGTGTAGGTAGTAAAATTTTAATTGCTGAAATGATGAATAAATATGATACTGTAGGAATAGATTGTATTGCTATGGTTGTAAATGATATTCTTTGTGTAGGTGCTGAACCAATAGCACTTGTTGATTATTTAGCAGTAGAAAAACCAGACCCAGATAGAGCTGAAAAAATAGCAGAAGGTTTAGTTAAAGGTGCTAATGAATCAAATATTGCAATTATTGGTGGAGAAACTGCTTCTTTACCTGGTATTATTAAAGACTTTGATTTAGCAGGAACTGGAATTGGTTATGTTGATAAAGATAGAATAATTACTGGTTCAGAAATTGAAGAAGGAGATATATTAATTGGTCTTAGAAGTAGTGGTATTCATAGTAATGGTTATAGTTTAGCAAGAAAAGCTATTTTTGAAAAAGCTGGACTTAAAATTGATGATGCATTACCAACTAATCCAAATATAACTGTTGGTGAAGAATTATTAAAACCAACTAAATTATATGTTAAACCAATAGTTAATATATTAAAAAAAGATTTCAATATTAAAGGATTAGCACATATAACTGGTGGAGGCTTCACAAATCTTAACAGACTCAAAGATGGAATCGGTTTCAAAATAGATAATCTACCAGAACCACAAGATATTTTTAAATTTATTTATCAACAAGATGTACCACTTAAAGAAATGTATAAAGTATTTAATATGGGAATTGGTTTTGTTGTAATTGTTCCTCCTAAAGAAGCAGAAAATGTTTTAAAAGAATTAAATAAAACTACAGAAGCTTCAATTATTGGTAAAGTAATTTCTGAAGAAAAAATTATCATTAAAACATTTGAAGGAACTGAAATAGAATATTAAAAATACATTAAGATACAATAATTTCAGAATAAAAATAAATTACAAATTTTTAATTTTTTAAAATAATTCAAATTAACTAATAATAAAAGGTGTACTTTATGAAAATAACAACAGAAAATGAAAAGCTTTTAGTAGATCAAATATTAATAAACTTAGGAGTTAAAAAAGAAGATGCAGAATTAGTAACAGAAGTAGTACTTAATGCTGACTTAAAAGGATTTTCTTCACATGGAATTGGAAGATTCCCACAATACATTAAAACTATTGATGCTAACAATATAAAACTTAAAGGCGAAATTGAAATTGAAAGAGAAACTGAATCAATTGCAGTAATAAATGGTCACAGTTTATTTGGTCAAATTGTAGCAACAAAAGCTATGAAACTTGCAATAGAAAAAGCTAAAAAAACAGGAGTTGGAATTGTAGGTACCCATAATTCAAATCACTTTGGAGTTACTGGATTTTATTCTGACTTAGCAGCAAAAGAAGATTGTATTGGAATTACTTTTGCAAATACAGAACCTGCAATTGCACCATTAAATGGTAAAAAACCAATTATAGGTACAAATCCAATTGCAATAAGTATTCCTAATGATGACACATATATTGCTACAGATATGGCAACTTCTGCTTCAGCTAGAGGAAAATTATTAGAAGCTCAAAGAAAAGGTCAAAGTATTCCACCAAACACTGCATTAGATAAAGAGGGTAACCCAACAACTGATCCAACAGAAGCTTTAGATGGTTCTATATTAGCATTTGGTGCACACAAAGGTTATGCATTAGCATTTATGATTGAAATCCTTTGTGGTCCATTAGTTGGTGCAGATGTAGGAACAAATGTAACTGGTACTGCAGATTGGAGAGAAAATTGTACAAAAGGAGATTTATTCATTGCAATCAACCCAGATAAATTTGTAGGTATTGATGCATTTAAAGCTGGAACTAATGAATTCATTAAACAAATAAGAGATGCAGATAATGGATTTGTTCCAGGAGACATTGAAGTTAAAAGAGTAGCTGAAAAAAGAGAAAATGGAATTGAAATCGATTCAAAATTATATGAACAATTAAAAGAAATATGTGATGGATTAGATATCAACATTGAAAAATATATGGAAAAATAAATTATTAATAACTTAAGTTCAAACATTTTAAAAAATAAATTATTAAATTAATTTATTTTCTAATATTTTAATATTATAATTAAATAAATTTTTATATTAAATTTATAATTCACTTTTTTTAAAACATAATATCCAAGAATTTAAATAATAAACTTTTTTTAAATAAAAATCTTAATTTTTATAAAATTTAAACATTATTTATTACTTAAAAATTAAATTTAAAAAAATATTCTAAAAATTAATGAATTTCAATTAAATATATGTATTTTTTATTTAAATTTTTTAATATAATAATATTTTATAATAAAATCATATATATTAATCTATTAATAAAAACATTAATGAAAATAAAAAGATATTATAATTAAAATATAATTAATATTATCAATAATAAAATAATATTATATGTTTTAATTAAGTCTAATTCTAATATAAAACTATGAAAATTATTAGTTAATTATTAAAATTTAATATTTTATGAAATAATATAAAATCAATAAATTAATATTCAAGATAATTAAGTAATTAAATAAATAAATTAAATTTCTAAATTAAGTAAATATAAAAAAATAAAATAAATAAAATTATCACATTAATAATTATTTAATTAAAAAAGACTAAACTCAAAATAAGGATAGAAAATTAAAATAAATACCCAAATAAAACAAGAAAAATAAGCATAGAAAATATGATAATTAGAAAATATCTAATTTAACACATATAGTTAAAAACTATTTTATAAAGCTCAAAAAAGTTTAAATCAGTAAAATACTGATTTAAACTTAAAAATTTATGCAGCTACTTCAACTTCAGAAGGTTTTGCACTAATTTTTATTTCAGAATCCTCGGAATCTTCATCAATAGAAATAACCATTGATTTTTCTTCGAAAGCTCCAGGATCTTTTTCAATACATTCTTTAACTTTTGAGGTAATTGCTCCACCATCTTCAGTATCAATTAAATCAACAATTTCTAATTGATTTTGGAATCTTTCTACTGCCTCCATAGGAAGATTTTCTACAAATGGTATTGCACCTTTTGCCTCATTAATTTTCTTTTTCTCAGGATCGCAACCATGTGCATGTAATGCTTTGAAAGCATCACCAGTAATATGGCCTTGTACTTCTGCACCACATAAGATTAAAAATCTTATGTTTGGATTAGAAATAGTGTTAGCCACTACTTTTTCAATACCAAGATTTTCAGTTTTACATGGTCCTGCAATAGCTGCTCCAGCAGCAGCAGGAATATCTTCAATGTGAGAAGCTAAAGTTGCAACAGCAACAGGGCTTTCTGGGTCTCCTGCAATGTAATCACCAGTAATTATAGGCCATCCATCAGCAGGTGCTTTTTTATCAGCCATATTAATACCTCCAGTTTTTTTAATCATTATTTATTATCCCTAAACAGAAAAAATCTTAAAAAAGATTTTTCAAGAAATATTGATTTTAGAGTTAAATATTTCTTTTAAGTTTAGGGCGACAATGAAAATTATTAAAATTATAACTTCAAAATTTTAATCTGATTTAATCATTGTTAAAATCATTTTAAATGGACTATTTGATGCTTGTAAAGCATGAGGGACATTTCCAGGCATAATTATCATTTGTCCTTTACTTACAGTATGAGGTTCACCTGCAAGTGTAATTTCTGCTTCACCATCAATAATCTGTACTAATGCATCAAATGGTGCACTATGTTCAGATAATCCTTGACCTTTGTCAAATGCAAATATTGTAACAGTTCCAATATCTTTTTTTATGATTTCACGACTAACAACAGAACCTTCTTGATATTCAGCTAAACTACCAATTTCAATAGGTTTCCCTTTTAAATCTGTCATTTAAACCACTTCGTAAATTGATTTTAAATAAATTTTGAATAAAATTTTAATTATAAATTTAATTTAATTTATTTATTCACCCATTATTTTTTTAATATCTTCAATAGGATCTCCAATTGGGGTTAAATTATAATTTTCAATTAATACATTAAGTATGTCTTCATTTGCCCAAGCAGGTAAAATAGGACCAATTAACATATCTTTTTTACCTAAGTATAATAATGCCCAAAGTACAGCTGCTGCTTTTTGTTCCATCCAACTTAATACAATAGTTAATGGTAAATCATTTAATTCACATTCAAATAAGTCACATAATGCAAGAGCTACATCTACTGCTGCAACTGCATCGTTACATTGACCCATATCTATTAATCTAGGGACACCTTCAATATCACCTAAATCTAAATCATTGAATCTGTATTTACCACAAGCAAGAGTTAATACAACAGTGTCTTCAGGTAAGTTTTCTACAAATTCTCTGTAATAACTGTTTTTAGCATTTGGTGAGTCACATCCTCCAACTAAGAAGAACCTTTTAATTTTACCAGCTTCAACTAATTCTTTAATTTTAGGAGCAAGACTTAAAATAGTACTTACACCGAAACCAGTAGTTACAGTACTGAGTTCTTCAGCTTCTAATCCACCTAAGTCTTTAGCTTGTTTGATTAATCCTGAAAAATCATAATCTTCAATTTGTTTTACACCAGGTAATTTAGCAACTCCACTTGTGTAAATTCTATCTTTATAATCATCTTTAGGTAATAATACACAATTACTAGTTCCAAGAATTACTGCATTATATTTTGAGAATATTTTTTTCTGATCAAACCATGGACCACCAATTTGACCTTTAAGTGAACTGTATTTTCTAAGTTCTGGGTATCCATGTGCAGGTAACATTTCCCCATGAGTATAAACATTTACTCCAGTACCTTCACATTGTTTAAGTAATTCTTCTAAAGCTTTTAAATCGTGACCAGTTACAATAATTGCAGGTCCTTCTTGTGCTCCTACTTTTACTTCAACTGGAGTTGGTTCTCCATAAGCTTCAATATGAGCATTTTTAAGTAACCTCATAACTTTTACACTAGCTTCACCAGCATCAAGACCTAATTGAATTAAATCTTCAACATCAAAATTTACATTAGTAAGAGTTGAATACATACCTTTTGTTAAAAATTCATCTACATCTGGATCTTTAGCACCTAATTTATTTGCTTGATAATTATAAGCACTAATACCTTTCATTGTAAATATAAGGTTATCTTGTAATCTTGCTACAGTAGGTTCTTTTCCACAAACACCTTTCATAAAACATCCATTACCACCTGCAGTTTGAGAACATTGGTAACAGAACATATCTAATCTATCCTTAGGTAAATCTTTCATCATTTTTTGTAACCTCCATATAATTAAAGATATATCAATCTAATATATAAATGTGATGTAACTTAGAAAGTATTAAAAGTATGAAAAGTTTAATATATCATTTAAAGAGTATAATTATGAAATAATAACTAAAAAAGGGATTCTAATGAATGAAAATATAATTGAAACACTAAATAAAATTGGACTAACAAAATATGAATCTTTAGCATTTTATTATTTAAATTCAATGATTGAAGCTAAAGCTCCAGAAATCAGTGAAAAATCAAAAATACCGAGAACTAAAATTTATAGTGTTTTAAAAAGTTTAGAAGAAAAAGGATTTATAGAAATAAACAAAGGACACCCAAATATTTATAAATCTATTAATCCATCAATTATTTTTAAAAGAGAAACAAAAAAGATAAATGATGAATTAAAAAATGCAGAATTAGAATTAATTTATAACCATGAAAACAATACTATAAAAACACAAGCTCCAATGTGGTTAATTAGAGGAGAGAAAAAAATAGTAAACAAAGAAATTGAACTTATTAAAAAAGCAAAAAACCATGTTAATATGAGAATAGGTTTTTTATTTGAAGATGAAATTTCCCAACTTAAAACTACATTAAAAAATAAATCAGAAAGTATTGATATAAATATTCTAGCTTCACCTTACTGTATAATTAACAATAAAAAAGTAAATATTAAAAAAGAATTAGAAAACCCGAATATCAATATATACAATACAGACCTACCTTATGCTAAAATGATGATATGTGATGGAAAAGAAATGTTACATATTTATAGTAAATTCAATGAGAAAACAAGAAGTCCAATTAATGAAACAAGTATTGCAATGTGGAACCAATATCCAGAAATATGTAAAAACTATGATGATAGATATTATAAAATATTAAAAAAATTAAAAACAAAACAAAAATAAAAAAACCTACAAAATAATATAAAAAATAAAAAATTATTCTTTTTTATTTCCTCGATATTCTGCATAAAAACCATCAGTATCTGCATATATAGCATAGAACCCATATTTTTTAGCGGTTTCAATAGTATATAGAATGTATTCTCTACCCCATGCTGTAATAGCTTGAGCACATTCAAAAGAATACCATCTGAATCTAGAATATCCATATACACCATACATAGTATTAATTAAACGTTTAATAGCTAATTGTTGAATATTTAAAACTTTTTTTTCAGTTGAATTAGTTGATTTTTTCATTTGTTTTTTGATTTTAAGTCTTTCTCTTAAAATATCTCCAATAACAGAAGGAATAAAACCTTTTGGACTTTTTAAAAATTTATGTTTATGCTGTGGACAAACATAATATCTTTCTTCATCAGGAAATGCATCATCAGTAATATCTAATGGATTTCCACCATCTGTTACAAGGACATCTGGACAAATATTTTTAGATATAATAATACTAGGATATAGACTTCTAAAATCAAATTGTACTAAATTTTCATGTAGTCCTGGTTCAGGCTCCTTAACAAAACCACCTTCGTTTTTATCATGTACTCTTGATTTATCTCCGGCAGAAGGTTTATTTGGAATTATTTCATTAATAGCATATGCCCTTTTAACAAGATACCACTCTGCTTGTTGACCAGTAGTCATACGAGTAATATCAAAGAAAGGCTGACCTACAATACGAGTAAGCTCTAAATTCAATGGTAATGTTTGTTGAGAAATCATAAGAGTAGATACAACATCATCTAAAGAATAATCAAATAATTCATCAAGATATTCATTATCACTATCCCAATATTTCCAAATAATTTCTCCAGGAACATCTTTTTTTTCTTCTCCAAATAACTCATAATAAACTCTTTCTAAAGTATATCTATCTAAAGTCATATACCTTCTCATTACAAGATATAAATCAATATGTAAAAGACCTTTAAATGATGCAGCATCTGCAAATCCTCTTTTTATAAATTTAATTGAAGAACCATCCATACTTAAATCAAGATCAATTCCATATAATTTAGCCCTATCATTAAGATATGGAAAATCAAAATTATCTGAATTATATCCTACAATAATATCAATTTGATTGTCTTTAATAATTTTTACAAATTCTTCAATCATTTCCTTTTCAGAATTAAATTTTTCTACAAATGAATCATTATCATTAATCTTTGTTTTAGTAGATAATACCTTTCGAATACCAAAATTACTATTAAGACCAATCATAATAATCTCATCAATATCAGAATTAGGTAAGCCTCTTGGATTATAAACTTCTAAATCAAAAGCAAGTATTCTAAAATCAGAAATTGATTCATTTAAAGATTTAGGGACATCTGAAAGATTAATTATCTCAAGATTATCATAATTATTACTTATAGAATCATGAGATTCTATAATATCTCCTTTAACACTAATAAGACTCATGGGAACAATATCATTATCTATAAGATAACGACGATAAAATGGAATATCATGTTCACGTATATCAACAACAGAATCTAAATTTCTAATTTCATCCCTATATTTTGGAACCTCTTGAGGATGAGTAAAAGTTATTTTAATAAATTTTTTAGGAACTTGGAAGTCTTTTTTATCTACAATTTCAATATTTTGAGTATCATATTTTTCTAAATCTTTTAAACATTGATTAATATCATTTGGTTCAATATAAAAATATGGTTCAAAACTATTATCAAATGCAATGATTCTTTTAGGATTTTCACCTGGTTCTCTACCAAATAAACGTATTACTGGTTTTTCACCTTCTGTAATATAATCAATATCTAAAACAATCATTTCTCTTTCAATCATAATACCACAGTATATAATCCATAATTTAATTATTATTTTACAAAATTATTAAGAATTTAACTTATTTACAATCTAAATAGCTACTAAAAATTATTGTTATTAAGAATTTAACTTATTTACAATCTAAATAGTTTATACTAATTTACAAACATCAATATATAATATTAATATAAGATTAAGATAAATTTTTATTATCTTTTTCTTCTTTATATGTTTTAATAACAGCAAATGCAACTCCTAAAATTAATGGACCAAGTATAAAACCAACAATACCCATAATTAATGGTCCAGATACAAATCCTAAAAGTAAAATTAATGGATGAATATCTGCATATCTACCAGAAATTGCAGGACGAATATACATATCACTTAAAGATAAAACACAACCAAATAATACAACAAATACAAGTCGTATATAATTTCCTTTAAATAAGTCTATAATAGCTAAAACACAATATATTGGCCAAGGCCCAATAACTGGTATTAATTGACATATACCAGTCATAATTCCTAAAAATCCAGAATAAGGATATCCAAGTAATGTATATCCTACAAAACCCATAATACCAATTATAATACTTGTTAATATATGACCATAAAATATACTTTTTAATACATCTTTAATCTGTGCAAACATATGATTAAAAAATTCAGATTTATCATTAGGTATAAATGCAAAAACATAATCCCATACTTTATCTCCATCACGAGCAAAGTAAAATGTTGTAAACATCAAGACCAATAATTGTACAGATATATTTGGTAAATCTTTAACTAATCCAATAATATAATTAAAAATTATCTTTGTTAAACTATTAACTCCAGTATATATTTTAGTAGCAATTGTCCCACTCATAGAATGATATTGAGGAGGTAAATAATACACAATACTAGAAGCAATAGATTTAACATTAAATGATGAGAAATTACCTTGATTACTAATAAGTGAAGAACTTAAACTTATCATAATATAAATAATATAACCTAGCAATAAAATTATAGGAATTATAATTAAAAGCATTCCTAAAATATTTGAAATAGATTTATATTTAATTTTATTATTTAATTTTCTAGCAATAGGTCTTACTCCAAGAGATAAAATAATTCCAAGTATTACCATATTCAATACTGGAGTTAAAACCATAACAGAAAGTACTACTAAAATTAGAATTATAATTAAAGGAGTACTTAACTTACTAATTATATTATTTTCCATAAAATCACAATTTAACTTAAAACTTATTTTATTAAATTTAAATTATATAATTTAATATAATTTAAACTTTATTAAATAAAAATTATAAGTACTTAATAAAATTAATTTAAAAAAAAATAAACCTTTAAAATATCTAAAAACACGTCTAAAATAAATTTAAAGAGAAATTAGATACATACAAAAAGACATGAAAAATTTAAATAAAAATATTTAAATTTTCTCACCTGTAGGTGCTCTACGATAATTTCCAAATTCTGTAATTAATTTAAGATCCTCATTTGAGAATATAGGTCCTTCTTTACATATCCTCCAACCAGTATTATCAACACAACATTGTCCACATATTCCTATTGCACATTTCATATATCTCTCAAGAGAATATTCTCCAGAAATATTATTATCTTCAAGAATATCATAAGTAGGTTTCATCATAACTTCAGGTCCACAAACAACTGCAAAGTCATATGTTGATTCTTCAATTAAATCTAATGCACGATTTGTTGCAAAACCTTTATATCCAGAAGAACCATCATCTGTAGCATTATATACATTTGCACCAGATTTATTTAATCTATCCTCAAAGAGTAATTCATCTTTATTTACTGCAGCACAAACAACATCAACATCATTATCTTTAACTGCATAATCAGTAAAACAAGCAACTGGAGCCATTCCAACTCCACCACCAATAACTAATATTTTTTTACCTTTTGGAATTGTAAATGGATTGCCATAAGGACCTCTTAATCCTAAAAAATCTCCAACTTTAAGATTATGAACTTCTTCAGTGAAAGGACCAACATTTTTAATAGTGATTCCAATTTCATTATTTTTTTCATCTATTGAAGATATAGACATTGGCTTTTCATCATTAAAATTCCAAAGCATAATAAATTGTCCAGGATATGGAATCTCTTCACTCATATCCCAATCAAAGAAAAATGTTTTAATTGTAGGAGTTTCATTAACAATACGTTTAATTTTTAAAACTTTAGGAACATTCAACATATTAACACCTTATTTATGTCCAAAACCAACCATTTCATTAATTGAACTAAATCCTTGTTTAATCATGAACTTTTCTAAATCTTTGTTGATTCTAGAGAATATTTCAACACCTTCATACATTATAGAAGTACCAATTTGCACTGCACTTGCACCAGCATATAAAAATTCTACAACATCTTCATAATTTTGAATACCACCTACACCAATTATAGGTATATCAACTACATTATAAACATCATAAACACAACGAATAGCAATAGGTTTAACTGCAGGTCCACTCATACCACCAAATTTATTTTTAAGTATAGGATTTCCAGTGGTAATATCAATTTTCATACCTGGACCTAATGAATTAATTAAACTTAATCCATCAGCACCTGCATCTTCTGCTGATTTTGCAATTTCTGTAATATCAGTGACATTTGGAGTTAACTTAGCAATAATTGGAACTTCAGAAACTTCTTTAACTGCACTTATAATTTTATGAGTTAAATCAGGATTTTGACCAATAGCTGCACCATAACCTTCCATAGCATGAGGACAAGAAATATTTAACTCAATACTATCTACATTATCTTGAATTTTTTCAGTTACATAAGTGAATTCTTCAGGAGTAGCACCATAAATAGATGCAATTAAAGCTTGATTATTATCAGTCACAACAGAGTTTAATTCATCTAAAAAAACATCAACACCTGGAGAAGATAAACCTATAGCATTAATAATACCACCAGTAACTTCAACAGTTGTTGGATTATGATAACCTGGATTAGGTTCTTTTGAAAAAGATTTTGTAACAACTGCTGCAGCACCAGATCTTAAAATCCAATTCAAACTACTAGCATTACTACCCATAATTCCAGCTGCTAACATCAAAGGATTTTTAAGTTTTACACCACAAATTTCAGTTTCTAACATACGATTTCTCCACAAAATTATTAAAATTAATATTATTATAATTTATGAATTATGTAAAATTTATAATTATGTAAATATATAAAATAAAATCATGAAACTTTATATAACAAATTGTATTGCTGGTTATTTATGTTTCAATAGTGACTTTGAATTAATAGATTATATATTATTTAAAGAAGAAGAAACTGTAGATAAATTAATTGAAATAGAAAAAAATAAAATAACTAGTGAAGAAAGGGAAATAATTAGTCATATTAATGATTCATGTGATGAAATAATCATTGAAACAAGAAATAAACACTCAGACTACAAAGATATTAAAAATTATGATAAAATTAAAATAGAAATGCCAAGTAAAATTGGAGAATATTTAAGAAAAAATATAGTAGATATTTTAAAAGAAATTAATTTTATTAATAATAAAGAAGAGTACACTGAAAAATTAATTAATATTACAAATGAAATTGCAGTATACAAAATGAAAGAATCTTCACAAGAAGAAGACAAATTACTTATTCAAGCAATTAATTCAATTGATGAAATTGATGAAGGAATTTCTAAATTGATTGAAAGATTAAGAGAATGGGAAACAATTTATTTTCCAGAAATTGAAACAATGCATAATAATGAATCATATGTTAAATTAGTATCTGATTTTAAAAATAGAGAAGATGCAATTAAAAACAGCGAAACTCTAGAAGACAATTTAATAAGTAATGGTGCAGATTTAGATAAAGATGATATATTTATATTAAATGAATTTGCAAAATCAATAAAATTATTACAAGAATCAAGAAAAGATATTGAGGAATATATTAATTCAAAAATGAAAAAAATAGCACCAAACCTTCAAAACTTAATAGGTTCAACATTAGGAGCTAAGTTAATTTCTCATGCAGGAAGTCTTAAAAGATTAGCAATGTTTCCAGCAAGTACAATTCAAATTATGGGTGCAGAAAAAGCATTATTTAGACATTTAAAAACTGGAGAAAATCCACCGAAATATGGTTTAATATATCAAGATCCTATAGTTAGAAATAGTAATTATTGGAATCGTGGAAAGATAGCTAGAAAATTAGCTTTAAAAATTAGTTTAGCAGTAAAAAGAGATTATTTCACAGATAAATATGAACCAGGCCTTAAAGAAGAATTTGAAAAAGAAGTAGAAATAATAGAAAAAGAAAATCCATTTCCAAAAACAAAAAATCAAAAAAATAAGAATAAAGAAAGTAAACATAAAAAACCACATAAAAATAGAAAAAAACAAAGAAGACATAAAAGAAAAAAACGAAGACACTAATTAAAACACAATAAGTAGGAAAAAATAATAAAGTAAAAGTTGATAAAATGGAGATTTATAAAACAGATAAAGAAATAGCTACAGTAAATTTAGTTCCAGGTACTAGAGTATATGGAGAGCAATTAATTAAAGATGAAGAAGGTAAAGAATATAGAGTATGGAATCCTCATAGATCTAAATTATCTGCTGCATTATTAAATGGATTATCAAAGTTAGAATTAAATAAAGATTCAACAATATTATATCTTGGAGCATCCACTGGTACAACAGTATCCCATATTTCAGATATTGCTAAAAATGGAAGAATATATGCTGTTGAATTTTCACCAGTAAGTCTTAGAAAATTATCAAGACTCTGTAAAACTAGACCAAACATAGCACCATTATTAAATGATGCTACAAAACCTAAAGAATATATAAATAAACTTGAAAAAGTTGATATTGTATATTGTGATGTTGCTCAACCTAGCCAAACAAAATTATTTATGGACAATATGAATCTTTTTATGAAAGATAATGGTCAAGGAGTATTCATGATAAAATCAAGAAGTATAAATGTTAATATTAAACCTAAAACCGTTTTTAAGGAACAAGAAAAAATATTAAAAAGGAATGGTTTTTCAATAGAAGAAAAAATCAAATTAGAACCATATGAAAAAGACCATATTTGTTTCTTAGTAAAAAAAGCATTTTAAATTAAGAAATAATAATAAATTTCCTTAAAAAGAATAAAAAATAAATTTAAAATTGAAGTAATAAAATTAACTTATAAATTTCATATTATTATAAGAATATTAATTAATAATAATGATATATTTTAAATAAATTAATATTACAATGAAATATTAAAAAATATATTTTATTACTATACCCATATAAGATATAAAAAAAATATAATAGTCTAAATATTAAAAAGATGATTTTTTATAAAGTAAAAATTAACTTAAAAAAATCAAAAAAGTAATACTATTGAAATCTTTTTATATTATGAACATTAAAAATATATATGCTAATGCAATATAAGAAATAGTTCAAAAGACCGCCTCTAGATAGAATTCACTCCATGAATACTCCAAAATAATATTATCTAGAGGATTGAACTTATTTTTTTATTTTAACTTATTTTAACCAATTTATATATAAAAATTAAATACTTTTAGAAAATTTTAAAAAATAAAGAATATTTAAAAAGTCTGTAAAATTAATAAAAAAGTATTACTTATTTTATATTATATTTAAAAAAATAGATAATTTTTAAATAGAAATTTTATAAATTAAAAAGAATATATAAAATTTTTAGATATATTAAGTATATAATATAATTTTAATTAATAAAAATTAGATTTACTAAAAACTTATTTTTATAAAAATTTTAAACTTAAAGAATTTTATTTTAAATGAATCTAGCTAAAACTAAGATAAATAATATTAAAAAATCATGTCTTAATTAATAATAATAATTAAAAATAAAAATTAAAAAAAGATAATTGTTTTATAGAGAATTTTCAATATCATCAAATATTATTTTTGCAAGTTTATCTTTAGAAGATAAAGCTATTTTTTTATAAGTTCCATTGTCACGAACTAAAATAACTTCATTATCATCAGAACCAAAACCACAACCTTCATGAGATAAATCATTTGCAACAACTAAATTTGATCCTGCAGTTTTAATTTGTTTATTTGCACAATTTATTAAATCCTCTTCAGAAATATCATATTGTGCCTTAAAACCAACAAGAAATACATTAGGATTAATATCTTTAATTTGTCTTATAATTTTTTCAACTGGTTTAAATTCTAGTGAAAGATTTAAAGATGAATTAATTTTATGTGATTGCATTTTAATAGGTTCAAAATCACTTATTGCTGCAGTAGCAATAAAAATATCAAAATCGGGAATAAGTTTCTTAATACAGTTATTCATTTCTGAAGAAGTTTGTACATGAAGAGTATTAAAAATAGATGGTATTTCAACATCACATTTCGCTGCAATTAATGTTAAATCATAACCACGAATATATGCTTCTTTTGCAAGAGCTAAACCCATTTTACCAGAGGATTTATTAGAAATTCCTCTGATTGGATCAATTGGTTCATATGTTCCACCTAAATTAATTAGAACTTTTTTATTAGAAATAGAATTAGACATAATACCTCTTAATTAATTATTCTAGAATAGCTAAATTAAATTTATTTATTTTGGTTTAATCTTAATAATATCTAAATTAAACTTATTTATTTTGATTTATTAATCTTAATGATTCAAGAACAATATTTCCAATATCTGGGAATTTTGCTTTACCTTCAGCCATTTTAGGATCTACAAAATGAATTCCTTCAGATTTAAGTTTATCAAGATTTTCACTAATACCTATATACATTGCATCATGCATTGAAGGAACCATTAATATTGGAGTGTTATGACCATATGCAGCAAGTAAAAGAGCAGTGATTGGAGTATCAGATATTTTATAAGCAAATTTACTAATTGTACTTGCAGTAGCAGGAGCAACTAAAATTAAATCTTCTTGAGAATATTTAACATGCTCAATTTTCCCAGTTAATTTAGTTACTACCTCTTGATTAGTTGCAAATTCCATAGAAATAGGATTAATAATATCACATGCAGCTTCACTCATAAAACATTTAACATCTTGTCCATGTCTTCTTAAATCTCTTGCTAATTGAATTGATTTTGTAGCTGCAATACTACCTGTAACACATAAAACTATAGTCATAATAAAACCTCGTAAAAAAAATAATAGATTTTTTAATATAATTTAAAAAAAAATAAATAAAAAAGAATTATTCAATTTTAATATTATTTATAATATAATTAAAATATTTATTGTAATTTTCAAAACTTTTTTGTGGTGCAGTACATAAAATTACATAAGCTTGTCCATTACTTTCAACCCAAATTGCCCTATGTTCTTTTGCATCTGCATCTTTATCTGAAACATAATCTGCTTCATAACATTCTTTATCTTTAATTGCTGTTGAATTACCTAAGGATATTAATTGATTTGATGAATTAGATAATAAAGAAGTATATGTTTTATTGAAGTATGTATTTAAATTTTGACCATCTAAATCTCTTTTTTCAATATTAACATTAACCTTAGCATTTTTAGAAGAGTCTAATGTTTTAGAATCTGCAATTGCAACAACAGTGTCATTTGTTTGAGATTTAGCCACTACCCAATCAGATGGGAATTTAACAATAACTCCACCTTGAGAAACTGTTTGAACCTCTGTTTGATTACTATTTCCCTTAGCACTACTATCATGACTAGATAAGACAACTGCTGCAGCAACTATTAAAACAATAATAATAATTCCAACAACATAATATGACTTTTTCATAATATTCACCATTTTAAACTAAAAAAATTAAAAATTAATTAATAAAAATATTAATTAGTACTACCTGCACCTGAAGATCCTCCACTAGAAGAACTACCAGAACCATCAGAACTTGAAGAAGAACTAGATCCTCCACTAGAAGAACTACCAGAACCATCAGAACTTGAAGAAGAACCAGATTCTCCACTAGAAGAACCACTAGAATCACTAGTACCTGAAGAAGAACTAGAACTTGTAGAAGTACCTGAAGATACATCAGATGATGAATCAGTACTTGATGAAGTTGAACTTATTGAAGATGAATTTGTAGTACCTACTGTTGTATTGTTAGAAATTTCTGCAGGAAAAGCAGAATCTGTAACAATAGCAGATGCATTTGAAATATTTGTTGCTTTAAAATCAAAGTTCAACATACCAAATCCGATTCCAGCAGTAAATGCAATAATTAAGAAAACAACTGCAATAACACTCCATTTACCACTATTACTTCCATGAGATTTAGGTCTTTGATTATTTGATGATTTTTTAGGATTAACTATGTATTTTTGAACTAATTTTTCATCCTCTAATCTACTTAACTCTGCAGCCCTTTTATCTGGCCTAATACCTTGTGAATATTGATTAGAAGATGGATATTTCTGTTTTCTACCTTGCATGGTTCTAATCCTACTAGAAGCATCAATCTTTTTTAACTTAATCATATATTGTCGTGATAACTCCTTATACTTCTCATCAGAAATCTTACCATTTTGATGATCAGCTTTAAGTTCTTTCATGACTTTAATAAGCTTTTCTTTATCTGGATTAATAATACCATCAACCTAATTTTTAAAATTTTAATATTTAATTAAATCTTTAAATTAACCTATATATAATTTTTATTAGATTATTAACATATAAATTTATTATGTTTTTAATATATTTAGAAAAAATAAATCAATAAATAAAAATAATAAAATAATAAAATTAATTTTTAAAAATATAAATAATTATTTTAATTCAAATTATAATAAAAAATATAAACAATAACTAAAAAGATAAAATAAAACACTAATAATGTTTAAATACTGGATATGATCCTAAAATCTTAAAAAATGAAGTATCTTTAGAAACTTCCTCTAATACTCTAAATATTTTATCATTTTTTCTATGACCATACAAATCTATAAAAAATATATATTTTCCAAGTCCTTGTTTAGATGGTCTAGATTCTATTTTACTTAAATTAATATGATTATTAGCAAAAATACTTAATATTTCATATAAACCTCCTGGTTTATCATCATATAATGAAAATACTATAGAAGTTTTATCATTAGAACTAGGTCTTGAATCATGATTAGAAATCACAACAAATCGTGTTTCATTATTATCTACATCTTGAATATTTTTTTCTAAAACATTTAAACCATATAATTCTGCTGACTTTAATGTACCTATAGAAGCAGAATGTTCAATATTAGAAATTTTTTTAGATGCTGCAGCAGTACTTAATGTTTGATGAGGTTTAATATTATGTTCTATTAAATAATTATGGCATTGTGCTAAAGCTTGTGGATGAGAAAATACATCAGTAATATCTTCAAGTTTAACACCTTTAGGAGCAAGTAAATTATGATTAATCGGAAATATTATTTCTTTTTCGATTAATAAATCATAAGAATGAACTAATAAATCTAAAGTTATATTTACAGAACCTTCAATAGAATTTTCAATAGGAACAACACCTTTAGAACATTTACCACCAATTACAGCATCCATTACATGATTAATTGAATCACATGTAAGTAAATTATTACTAAGTCTAGATGCTACTTCATGTGTAAAAGTTCCTTCAGGTCCTAAAAAAGCAATGTCTCGAATAATAGAACCTCCAAAAAAAAATGTAAAAAAATAGCTAAATATTAAGAATTAGCTTAATAAATAGCTTAATAAAAACTAGTCACTTTCTAAATCTGCTACAAGAGCAAGTAAATCTGTTTGAGTGATGATACCAATAACTTTATTATTTTCATCAACAACAGGATATCCATTATATCCTGTTTCTAACATTTTATTTGCAACATCAACAATACTTTCATCTTTAGAGACAGTTTCAACATTTCCAGACATTAAATCACTGACATAAAGATTTTTAATTTGTGATTTTTGATATTTATCTGGAGTATGTTTTTTAAAGTCAATTAAACATCTAATGATATCTTTTGATGTAATAATTCCTGCAAGTTCATTATCTTCAGTTACAAGTAATCTACCAATATGATTATCAAGAATAACTCTTCTTGCATGAACTAATCTTTCATCAATAGATACAGAAATAATATCATTAGTCATAATATCTTCAACAGTATATTTTTCATATGCTTTACCAGAACATATTCCAACAAAGTCTGCTTTAGATACTATTCCTACCATAATTCCATCAGATTCAATAGGAACAGAACCAATACCTTTATCAAGCATTATATTAGCTACATCAACTAAGTTCATTGTTTCATCAACAGTAATAACATCTTTTACCATTACAGATGAAATATGTAATGCAGATGGTGAGAGTTTTTCATATTTAGAAGAACCTAATTTTTTTGCAATATCTCTTTCAGATACAATACCTACTAATTCTTTTTCATTATCTTTATTAGTATTAATAACAGGTAATCTAGAAATTTTATTTTTCCTAAATAATTTTAATCCATCTAAAAGATTTTGATCTTTATCGATAGTAATTAAATCTTCAGACATAATGTTTTTAATTTGCATAATTTAGTCCCCTTCTATTTATTAACGTGTTTAATTTTACAATAAAAAAAATAAATTTAAAAATAATAAAATAAGATTATTTAAAAATTTAATTATCATTGATTGCTTTAATAATATCCCTTTCAGTAATTATTCCAACAACTTGATCATGACTAATTACTGGGACACCACCAATATTTTTCTCTTTTAATAATTCAGCGAAATCACCAAGTCTTGTTGTTGGTTCAACAGTTCTTGCACCTTTAGACATTACTTCAGATATTTTAACTTCATCTAATAAGTCAGATGCAACATTTGTATCCATTTGTGAGAAGAATTTTTTATCAACAAAGTATCTTAAAATATCTGTTGAAGTTACAATTCCAATAATTTTATCTCCATGTTCTGGTGCAATTTCATCTTCACTTACAATAGGTAATCTTCTGAAACTATTTCTTACCATAAATTTAGTTGTATAATCTAATGAAGTTCCTGGAGTAATAGTAATTACATCAGAAGACATATAATCATTAACTGTTTCTTTAGTTAAAACTCCTGCAAGTGCTAAAGCGAAATCTCTTTCTGTTACAATACCTACTAATTTATCATCTTTATCAACAATTGGCATTGCACCTACATGGTTATCTACCATAGCTTTAACAGTTTCTTTAATAGTAGCTTTATGATTCATAGTAATTACACCACGAGTCATAATTTCTTTAATAGGCTCATTAATTGCAGCGAGATAATTATCATTACATTTGTATTTAATAATATTGTATTTATCTCCACCACCTAAAAAACTAAGAATATCCATAGTTGTTACAATACCTAATAATTTTTTTGAACCAGGATCTGTAACTGGAATTCTTCTAAATTCGTGTTCTATCATTAAATGTGCTGTATCAATAATAGAGGTAGTAGGAGGTACTGAAATAACATCTTTTGAAACTAATGTCATTACATCTCCATCATGATCAGCTTCTTTTGTTTCACGTTCGATAGATCCTCTGTTTCTTGATTTTTTAAAACTTTTAGTGCTTTTGTCATTCATAGAACACACCTCATATTTTTTTTAAGATAATAAAAAAATATTATACAATAAAAAATCTTAGATTAAATTTTTAAAATTGAATATACCTAAAAAATCGAAAATATAGACAAAATATAAAAATAATACTAAGATTGTATAATATAAAAAACAGAATACTTTTTTTTAATCACCTTTTAACAAATATTATTAAATCTTTAATATATAATAATATTTTCTATATGGTTTTTTGTTTTTATATATACAAACAAATAAAAAATTGAAAAAAACTAAAAAATTTATAAATAATATAATGAAAAATTATAAAAAAAGTAAAAAAATCTATGAAAAAATGAAAAAATGAATAAAAATACAAAGAATATAATAAAAAATATATATTCATTCAATATTCATAAACTTATGTAATTGAGGAATAATTAAAACATCCATATATTTACCTGTAATCTCTGAAAACTTAAATAATTTGTCTTTATCATTTTTCCAAAGTTCAATAGGACTTACTGGCTGAATTATAATTGATAAATTATCTTTTTTATTAATAGCTTTAGATACATTAAAAATTAAATTTTCAAATAATTTCAAATCTAAATTTGGAAATACCACAATTTTACAATAAACATTAATTCCTTTATCTATTAAAAGATTAATAGAATCTATTTCTGAAGATATTATTTTAGAATCAAAAGCATCTTCTAAATTTTCAGGTAATTTAATATCTAGAGAAGCATATTTCAAATTATCAATTTTATTAATTTCTTTAGTTAATATACCATTAGTTTCAAGAAATCCTGGAAAATTTATTTTATCAATAACTTCTTTTATAAAATCAGCATATAAACTAGGTTCACCGCCAGTAAATGAAACAGAATGTAAATCAGGAGTTTTAAGCTCATTAATTTTATTTACAACATAATCAACATTCCTAAGAGTTCCATTTTTAGAAGATTTACTTGCTTCAGTATCACAATAACTACAATTAAGATTACATCCTGCAAATCTTACAAATATTTGTCTTCTACCTACAAGTAAACCTTCACCTTGAATACTTGAAAATATTTCAACAATAGGAGCTTCCAACATAATAAAACCTAATTAATAGTTTTTGTAAACATTGCACCTTGACCAATACCTTCATTAACACATGCAGAAATTGATTTAAGATTACTAGTATTAGAAAGTTTATCATAAATTTTTTCAACAAAATATTCAGATAAAGCTTCTGCAGAAGTATATTTTATAGGAAGAAGTACACAATCTTCTTTAGGAATAGTATAACCTTTATGTTCTATTTTAAATTGAATATTTTTAAAATCATCAAAAGCTTCAATAGATAAATCTTCATCATCAATATCTTTAAAATCCATGTGATTATTGTATATAGGTACTAAAAATCTATGATCAAGACTATTACAAATATCTTTAACAATTGATTTAACCTCTTTAAAATCAACAACAAAGTTGAAATCTCCTGATTTTTCACCTTCTATCTCAATATCAACAAAATAAGAATGACCATGAATAAAACCACAAGATTTATGAGTTGGTATCATATGAGCTGCTGAAAATCTTAAATTAGCATTTATTCCATTAATAATTATTTTCATTTTAAAAACCTCTTAATTAAAATTAATATCTTAAAATATATATTTTTATAGAAATTTAAGTATGATAAATTCTTATATAAAAAATTTATAAGAATTTAAACACTAATAAAAATTACCATATAACTAATTTAAACCCTATAAAAATCTAAACACCACTAAAAAATTACCATATAACTAATTTAAACAAAAAATATCATTAAAATTTAAAATAAGATTAAATTCTAAATTTAATAAAAATTTAAATTAAAATATAATTAAAATACAATATCTAAATTAATTATATAATTAGATTAAATTGATATGTAATTTAAATGAATAAATAAGATTATAAAATTTTAGTTTTACTAATATCTAAATCTAAAGTATTTAATTCATCAATATATGCATCTAAAACTTCATTCATAAAATCACATACATTATCATCATTAAATATTTGATTACCATTAGAATCCTTTATATCAAAAAGGCCAATAGTATCTACATCAACTGGAGTTCCTTCATCACGAATATTAAGGGCAAAATGGATTTTCATAGAACTTATTGATGCAGTGGCAATACATACACTAAGTTTTCTTCCACCAATATAAATATCATCCCCATCTCTATTAGCAATAATACCTTTCTTAGTTAAATGTTCATTAAAAATTAGAATTAATAATCTTTGACGTAAATATGCAATTTTCATATTAGCTGGTTGACAATCAAAGAATTCAGTCATAGTATGAAACATCTCATTTGATTTAATTTCAGTACCAACATCTGCAAAATCCTTAATATTTTCTGGATGAATATTCATAGGTCCTCTCCAAGAAATTATTGAGGAACCTCTTACATTAAATTCCCTAAAAGCCCACATAGGTTCTATTTGACTTCCATCATATGAAAATTTTTCTTGTATATGTTTATGTATAATAGACATATAACCACTCCAATAATTTTTAAAAAGTTTGAATTTTATTATAAAACACTTAATAAAATTTAAAAAAATATAATATGTTAATATATTTATTTCTAATAAAATAAAATATTAACATTTCTAGTTTTGTTGAAATTTTTAGAATAAACATTTTTAATTTTGATTTTAATCTATTAAATATACCTAAATTTTAATAAAAAATAGAATTTTAAAGACTTAATTTTACAAGAAAATCATATCTAAAAATATAAACTAACCACAAAAAACATACTCTTATAAAAAAACCACATCTAAAATATAAATTTAATAGAAAAAATTAGATTAAATTATTTAATAAAACCTAAAAAATTAATAATAAATAAAAAATCAATTAAAAACTTTTAATTAATAATAAATAAGAAATATATTAATAATAAATAAAAATAAATTTAAACTAAATTTTTAAAACAAGTGATGTTATGATAAAAGTAAGAACAAGAGACTTTATACACAGTACTGATGATTTATATTTTGCATCAACAAATTATTTACATCCTGATAATAGGATAATCTGTTTTTTAAGATATATTCCAGATCCAAATGGAGATAGAGAAAAAAACGGAAAAAGATACTCAAAAGTAAATTCAGAAGAAGCTTATAAATATTTAAGAGAAAATTATCCAGAATACTTTTATTACTCTGAAGTCACTAATGTAGAAATGATGGGAGTACCTATTGAAAAAGTAGATGAAATTATAAGACCAGAAAATCGTCTTAAAGAAATTAGAGAAGGTAAAGATACTAAAGTATCTGATGAAACAAGAAATAAATTAATTGATTTATCTGACTTTTTCCATTATATTGCTGGTATTGATTATGAAAATTTAGGTATCTCTGGTTCTACATGTCCAGGACTTCAAAAAACAGAAAGTTCAGATTTAGATTTTGTAGTATATGGACTTGAAAATCATAGAAAAGCAGTGAATACTTTTAAAAAATACCATGATCAAGAAGTAGAAGTAGGAGAAGGAGATTCTAAAAGAAAAATAGTACTAAATCCAATTCAAAATCAATTTTGGGAACGTTTATACCATAAAAGAATCAAAGATGATAGTTTAAGTAAAGAAGAATTTTGTTGGTATGAATCAAGAAAATTCAATAGAGGAGTAATTAGAGGAACATTATTTGATATATTATGTACTAGAAACTTTGATGAAATTGAAGGAGAATGGGAAGATACAATCTATGAACCACAAGGTGTTGCTAAAGTTGAATGTACTATAAGTAATGCACTTGAATTTATGGATAATCCTGCAGTATATGATATAAAAGATGTTAAAGTATTAGAAGGACCTAATGTAAAAATTAGCAAACTTGCTTCATTTACCCATACTTATGCTGGAGAAGTATTTGAAAATGAACATGCAGTAGCTAGAGGTAAACTTGAAAAAGTTATTACTAAGGGAGAAAAACCTAAATATAGAATACTTGTAGGTTCTACAAGAGAATCTTTAGGAGAATACATCAAACTTAAAGAAAGTCCAGTCTAGCATATATAAGGAATATTATATAAACTAATAAATAGAATATCCTATTCTATTTAATTATATTTTTTATTAATTAAATTAATTAAAAAACTTTAAACTAATTTTAATTTATACTATTTTTAATATTATTAAGTAAAAATTATAGATAGAAACTATTTTTATAGAGAAGAAATTCAATTTTTATATAATATAAAAATCATTGTTATAGAAAAATACATTAAATAATAGAAAAACTATTTTTATACAGAAAAAATTCAATTCTTAAACAAAAAACACTATTTTTTTAATCTAAAATATTTTTTAAAGCTAAATAATAGTGTGTAATTAAATATTTTTTTAAAATAAAAGATTATAATAGTTTTATACTTAAATATTTAAATATTATCCAATTTATAATTTAATACAATAATTTCACATCATTAAATATAAGAAGTGATACAATGATTAATTTAAACACAATAAAAACATATATGTATTGTCCTTTAAATTTATATTATCAAAAAAATATTCAAAAAAATGAAGAGAATAAAAGATATAAATTTAATAAAGAGATTAAAGAGTTAAGAATTGATATAAAAGACATTATACAAAAAAATTTAAAAAGAATAAATAAATCTATGACTGTTGAAACTATTGAGGAAGAACTAAATAAAAACATCAAATACTATATAATAACTAGGTTAAATGAAATATTTAAGTACAAAGAATATGATAATGTAGATTTTGAAAAATATAAAGTAGATTTACTTGAAGAAAGTAAATTTAATATTAAATTATTATCAATAAGAGTAAAACGATTCATGATTTTAACAAATAAAAATGGATATGATATAAATAAAATAATATATCCAACATCAATGTATAACTATTTTTTAAGAGATTCACAATTAGATATCAATGGAACCATAGATAAAATAGAAATAATCAAAGGAAAATATTATCCAATAATTTATAAATTTAATACTCCTCCAATACAAGGAGTATGGGATAATGATGCAATTGAAATTGCATGTAATAGTATTTTAATAGAAGAAGAATTTGAAACAGATGTATATGTTGGATTTGTAGAATATCTTAATTTTGCAGAAAGAAGAACTGTTGTAGTAGATGCAAATCTTAGAAAAAGTTTATTTAGAATACTTGATTCTATAAAAAGAATAATAATAAATAATGAAATACCAACAGTAAGATATGAATTAAATAAATGTAAAAAATGTGAATATAAAGAAATTTGTCAAGAAGAATTTACAAATCCTATTGATATGTGATTTTAAGATTAAATTAAAATTTTCTATGATTTTTTTTAAGTATATTATAATCAAAAACTGCAGTATCTGCTATTTGCATTACTGCCATAACACCAGCTTGTATTGGATCAGTTACAACTAAATCAGCAACATCAACAACACTACCAGGCATGTTTAAACTTATAACAGTTAAATCTTTTTGTTTTTTAATTTTTTTAATTTCATCAACGATTCTCCCACCCATTAAAGAACCTGCAAGAACAAGAACACTAACCCTTGGAATTCTAGATAACTCATTAACTGCCTCTGCAATATTATCTTCACCAACAACAGGTAATGTATCAACACTAATTCGTTCACCACGAATATTATGTCTATCTGCTTCTGTAATTGCACCTAAAGCAACTTGAGATACTTGTGCTCCTCCACCATAAATAATAATACGTTTTCCAAATACATCTTCTTGAGATGCATAAATTTCCACAGTTTCAACAGCGTCTAAAGCTTTTAAGTCATTTATTAAAGCATCAATATCAGAAACATTTTCAATTTCTAAATTAATATTTCCTTTAGTATTGTTTTCAACAAAGAGATAAAGATAAACTATATTGATATTATGGTCAGCAATAATATCAGTAATTTTTTCTAAAACTCCCGGTTCTTCTTGAGATTTAATACTTATTGAATAATTAGACATTATATCACGATTTTTAAAAAAATTAATTAATATTATATTATATAAATCAAAATATAAAAAAGAGTATTATAAAATTAAAAAAAAGTTATTGAATAAAAAGAATTATAAATTAGCCTTAATTTTATCTAATTCAGCATGTGCTTTTTTAAACATCATAAGATAATTATCTTCTTCTTTTACAGGAATAACTTCTAAACCTAATTTTCTATGTTCCTCAATCCAAGATTCCTCAAATACAGGAACTTCCATTTTAATAGGTTCAGGTGTTTTATTTACAATTATTAAATTTCTATATGGAAAATTTCTTTCTACAATATATCCACCTAAACTTAAGATATGATAAGGTCTCATTACAAATTTCATTTTTATCACTCTAAACCAAAATTCCTATAACAATTGCAAGAACACCAAGAAGTGTTGAAGAAATTATAATTGGATATAATTGTCTATTAATAAATATTGGTGTAAATGCACTTAAAATTCCAACAATTAATGTGTATATTAAAGCAACAACTATAAACAATATAATATTCCATGAGAAAATATTAAGAGGGAAACCAATGAAAAATATTGTAAATAATGCAGCTAATGTAAACATTAATAAACCTTTAGTCCAATAAATAACTGAACGATAACCTGCAGAATATTCCATATATGGTCCTTGAATAACATCAGATTCTGCTTCAATTATATTAAATGGACATTCATTCATTATAACCATAGATCCAATAAAGAACACTATTGCAGCTAAAATACCTGCAGTAGTAAATAAGAAAGGCCCATGAATTTGTTGATATTTAACAATATCTGAAATATAAAGACTTCCAGAACATACAATAGGAACAAACAATGCTAAATATAATGGGAATGAACCATAAGTAATCATTCTAAGAGATCTTTTAGAACTAATATCCTCAATATGAGACCTAATTACATCTTTATGAGCTGCACCTTTAACTAAATCTGGAAACTTCATAGATAATGACATAACAGATTTAGATAAAGCACCCATAAATACATAACTAACCTCTTCTACTTTTAACAATCCAACAATAGCAATAATATTACTCAATAAGAAAATAGGATACATTTGTGGAGTTAAAAATAATAATATAAATATTATAGCTAAAAAACTAACTAAAGGTAATGATTTATAAATTCCAGGAGCTGGAGAGTTAGGTTCTAAATTCTTTTTAAAAATGAATTTAATTGGTGCTACAATACCTGGAACTGTAAATGGCGGACCAATACGTTGCTGAATTCTTGCATGAACAAATTTTCTTTCAATACCTGGTAAAAATGATCCAATTATGAAACAAACAATTAAAGTGATAATTACTCCAATAATTGAATACAAAACACTTATATCTACCATATTTTTCCCTCTATAAATTTATAATTTCAAAAGCTCTATCTGTACAAGTAAAACATGGATCACATTGTACTATACATAATTGACCATCAGTAATATGATTTCCAATACAAGCATATTGAGTAGCTCCAATATTTGTTAAAGAAGGAGTTCTAATAATAGAACTTCTAACTCGTCCATCTTCTAAAGAATATGAATCATATAATGTTCCTCTTGGAGCTTCAATATAATGTTTTATTATACCACAATCACTCATCTCCCATGACCTATTAACTATAGGGCCATTAGGAAGATTTTTAACAGCTTGTCTTATAATCTTAATTGACTCAAAACATTCTAATGCCCTTACTAAAAGATTAGATTTTACATCACAACCATCAAGACATACAACATCAAAATCAAAATCATTATACTGTTCCATCTCAGTTCTTAAATCATGTTCATAACCACATGCACGAATACAAGGTCCAGTAACTTCTAATTTTTTAGCTTGTTTAAGAGATAAAAATCCTACACCTTCAATTCTTGAATTAACCATTGGATCTGCAACAAACCTATCAACGAAGTTTTTAAAATTTTTTTCAAGTGTATCCATACCTTCTTCAAGTTTTTGGATTCTCATATCATTAAGTTCACATCTAGGTCTTACTCCTCCAATAAGAGAGACACCATATTGAACTCTATTTCCTCCAATCATATTAAGTAATTCCATTACAGTTTCCCTAATATAAAAAACTCTCATTGAAAATGTTTCATGCCCTAAAACTTCACAACCATGAGCTAAATATAGTAAGTGACTATGTAATCTCTCAAGTTCACCCATTATAACTCTTATATAATTTGCTCTATCAGGAACATCAACATTTAAACCTTTTTCTGCTACTAATACTGAATTCCATGTATGAATATTAGAACATATTCCACATATCTTTTCAGTTAAAGCATTAGCTTTTTCTACAGGAAGTCCTTCCATAATCCTTTCAACACCTCTATGGTTTACACCAATTGTGATTTCTGCTTCCTGAATAATTTCATCCTCTACAAAAAATCTAACACGATATGGTTCTAAAGCAGCAGGGTGAACAGTACCCATTGGAACTTCTGTCTCAATGAATTGACCTTTACTTGGCTTTTTATCTTCAATCATTTTTAAACTCCCTTAAATTTTTTTAACCATATGAATTAATAATAATTAATCTGCATCTAATAATTTTGGTAAAATTGAAACTACACCAGATAAAATATCTTTTGGCCTTACAGAACATCCTGGAATCTTAGCATCAACAGGAATAATTTTATCAACAGGACCTTCTATTTCTTCAGATGGAATATCTCCATGAATATTTTTATAAACTCCACCCATTAATGCACATGAACCAGCAGCAACAACAATTTTAGGATCAGGTATAGCATTGTAAATTTTAATTAACGGATTTTTATTTAAATGAGTAACAGGACCAGTTACAACTAAAACATCTGCTTCACGAGGATTCCATGTTAAAAATACTTTATACTGCTCTGCATCAAATTTTGGTGAAAGTATAGAATTAACTATTTCAATATCACAACCATTACATCCACCAGTATAAACTAGCATAACATGTATAGCTCTTGCTCTTGAATATGTTTTTAAACTCATAACAACCTTCCTATAACAATAATTTTAATAAATAATAATCAATTTTATTTTTTTTCATGATTTTTAATAATAGTTTTATCAGATAAATATTGTGATATAAATTGAATTTTATCTTCAGGTATCCTAAATGGTTTTTCAATTAAATCTTTAGGTGAAGTACTGAATTCTCCAACAGAATTAGGATGTATTGATGCAGGTAATCCAAACAATGCATAAATTGGACAAAAATCATGACACCAATAACATACAACACATTTACTTGAATCTAATTCTGGAATTTCTTTTTTAACCCAACCATCAGCTAACCATTCAGCTTGACTTAATTTTTTCATAGTAATAGCTCCAGTAGGGCAAACATTAGCACAACCTCCACAACCAATACAAGAATCAACATCAACTTTTGTTTCAGGTTTAACATTACCATTTAAGATATCTTCCCTTAACTTCATATCAGTTACTCTATCTGAAGCAAAGAAAATTCTTTTAATGTTAGAAAAAGCACCTTCTAACATTATTCTAATCAAATTTTTCATTTAAAACACCTGATTTTTATTAACAAAACTTCTATCAAATATAATTGCTTTTGATGTACAAATATTGTAACATGCTCCACAATAAATACATTTATCCTCATCAACAGATACACTATCTCCATTATCAACAATAGCCCCTTCTGGACAAATATCATAACACAATTTACAATAAATACAAGATTTAGGATCAATTTGATTAAATCCATCGAGAACTTCTTTTTTAGCAAGAGTAGTTGTTTTAATTGCATCTTTAGGACAATATATCCCACAGGTTTCACATAAAATACAATTATCTAAATCAACAAGAATTCCATCTTTAGTAAGAGTGATTAAATCATGAGGACATACTTCTGCACAAGTACCACAACGAATACAATCATCAGATACTGAACCATCCCATTCTACAGTAGTGAAATAACGTGCATCTTGATTACAAACATTAATACAATTTCCACATAATACACAATAACCTTCAAGTAAAGAATCTTTAATTATTCCATTAATATTAACACTTTCATTATTTAAATGTAAAGTAGAAACTGGACATTTTTTAATAGCTTCATCAAAATCACAAGAATCAAAATCTTTACTAGGATCAAAGACTAATTTATTATTGATTTTAACTAAGGAATCTCCTTCTACTAATTCTTCACATAATCCACAGTTTAAACAAGATACAATTGATCCATCATTTTTCTCTTGATTTAATTTAACAATGTTTATTTTAAAATCTTCAAATTTAATAGCATGACTTGGACAAGATTTAAGACATTTTAAACATTTACTACAAGTATCATGATTTATTATTCCATTTTTTATTGAATTAGTAGGACAAACATCCTCACATACACCACAATTATTACAGATACCTTCAGACTTGTCAATAGTAACATTAATTGCATTAGTTGGACAGTAATAATCACATCGACCACATAAAATACAATCATCAATATTAGTATTTATAGAAAGCCGTGAAACTGTTTTATTATTAAAAATTGTTGGAGTATTCATCTCAGGAAGTTCAACACCAAAAGATTTTAAATAATTTAATTGTTTAGTTTTAAATAAAGTAAAACCATCAATTCTAGCACCATTTGGACAAGAATCTACACAAGCACCACAACGAGCACAAATTCCTTTAACAACACCATCTTCTGTAATTTCAATATTGTTTATAGGACAATTATATTGGCAAATTCCACAACCATTACACTTTGCTCTATCAACTACAAATCCACCATATCTATTTTTATAAATAGCATCATTTGGACAAGAACGATAACAAGCACCACAAGTAATACAACTAAATGCCCTACCATTTACTAAATGTATAGCTTCAGTAGGACAACGTTTAATACACTCTCCAGTTCCATCACATTTATTTGTAGATAAAAACATAATCATACTTCCTTAATCAGTATTTTTTCCTGAATTAGAATTTTTTTTCCTTCCAAAGATTAAATTTGTAATAACTAAAGCAATAGCTGCAGAAACAAAACCTGTAGCAAATGTAAAGTCGGTATAAAATGGAAATGCTCCTTCTAAATAAGCTACAACTAAGGCTACAATAAATATTACAAGAAGAGAAGTTTTATTAAAATAATTATCTAATCTAAATCTAGATCCAATTATACAACCAAATATAAAACCAAATATTATAGGTCCCCAATTAATCATTTTCTTCCTCCTCTTTCTCATCACTTAAAGATCTAAAAGCCATAAATGCTATTACTATAGCAGTTAAACCTACAAATACTTTTAAACCTACTAAAATATTAAAATATGGAACAATACCTGCATTTGTAACATCAGGATAATGGAAAATATGTACAATATAACTTGGTACTATTGAATAAAAATCAGTACCTACATTATATAAAAATGATCCTCCGAAATATAAACCAACTAATCCTAAAATGACATATCCTAAAGCACCAATAGATTCAATAGTAGATATAAAATCACCAGAGAGTTCAATAGGAGAATTATCTAAACCAAATACTAAAATACATAATATTATACCAGCAGAAATCATTGCTCCACCTTGGAAACCTCCACCAGGAGTTATATGTCCTCCAAGTATAGTTAAAATTCCTGCACAAATAAAGATAAATGAAGCAGGTAATGCAAAGATTTTAAGAATTGGACTCATATCATCATCTTTACTACTCATTTTGGTCATCTCCTTTAAGTCTTCCTCTACCAAATACAAGTAAAACAACTAAAACTGCAGTTACTAAAATTAAAGATTCACCTAAAGTATCATAACCTCTCCAATCAAATACAATTAAAGTAACCATGTTTGGTTCAATTTGAGTTCCAAGGAAATTATAAACTTTACTTATACCCGGAGTAATAATCTTACTAATTTTAAATAATGCATCAAATAATGATACAGAGAAGAGTATAGTTATTACTGATGCTAATACTTTTCTTATAGAATCTGCCATCAGAAACCACCCCAGTAAATTAAACTAACTATAATACCTAATGCCATAATAGTATAAAACATCATTTTATCTAATGAATCATCTTGTTCATCAAATAATTTAATAGATAGAGGTAAATTACTTACAATTAATAATATAAGAACAATTATTACAATACCAGTTAATAATACACTTATATGTCTAAGTAATAAAGCCATAACTAATAATGATGAAATAACAATAAGTTCAGAAGCAATAGCTCCTGAAACATTTTCATTAGTCATATGCTTTTTAGAAAATTTTTCCTTAATAAATTTTAAGAAGTCATCATAATAACTCATATGATTAATCCTCCTAAAGCTTGTGAAATAGGTACAGTTACAATTTCAGGATATAATCCTAAAATTAAACACATAATTGTTAAAACTGCAACTGAAAAGATTAAAGATTTAGGGATAGTATCATGTACAAATTCTAAATCTTTAGGTTGTGGTTTTAAATAGATTCCATGTATTGCTTTTACAAATACAAAGAATGTTGCAATACTTATTAATATAGCAATAACTGCAATTTCTGGATATCCTGCAAGTAAAGCAGCATGAATAATCATAAATTTACTTCTGAATCCATTAAATGGAGGAACACCTGCCATTGCAAAACCACCAAGTAAAACCATAATTGCCATAGATTCACTTTTAGAAATTAATCCTCCAAGTTTTCTAGTGTTTGAAGTATTAGTTAAATATACAACAGAACCAAAACCAAGGAATAATAATGCAGTAACAATCATTTCATTAACACCTTGGAATAATCCTGCAGTCATAGAGAATTTTGTTCCTAAACCAAATCCAAGTCCAACAAATCCTAATTCCCCAACAGATAAATATGCAATCATTCTCCTAAAGTCTGTTTGCATAACTGCCATTGAAACTCCAAGAATCATTGCAATAATAGAAACAACAAGAATTGCTGCATTAAATATATTAACTGAATAGAAAATTCTAGCCATTGCAACAAGGAAAGCAACTAATGTAAGTAAACTCATTCCTTGAAGAATTGAAGATCCATAAGGTTCAGATTTACTATAAAGTGATGATTTAATTATATGGAATGGTGGGAAACCAGATGCATATAACCAACCAAATAAGATTAATGCAAATGAGAACAATACTACTGCTTTTGAACTTGGAGATTTAATTAATACATTGCTTATTACAAATGCAATATCACTTATATTCACACTACCTGTAATAGCAAGTAAAATTGTAATACCAAGTAATAAAATAGGTCCACCAATTGAACCAATAATCATATATTTTAAAGCAGTTTCATAATTATCTTCTGCTTTTGATGCAATAACAATACCTGTTTGAATTAAAGCTGCAATCTCAAAAAATACATACATATTAAATAAATCATCAGACAACATCATTGCACTAACAGCTGCAGTTCCCATAAATACAAGGAATAAAAATGGTCCAGATGCTTTTTTTTCTGATGTTAAATAGCTAAATACAGATAAAAATACAACAATACACATTATAAATATAAATACTTTAGCTAATGGAGTAAATGAATATGTAATAGCTGGATGCATTGAATATATATTAGTTCCAGTTATATATGATGGTAAACCTGTAATATTTGTATCAATAAGTGGTTTATGTCCACCAAAGAAATGTAAACCATAATTTGCAAATAAAGTAATTATTGGAAGAATAATACCTACAATAAAAGATAAGACCTTAATTGTTTTATTATGTTTTTCAAATAAGTTTATAAGTAAAGCTGCAAATATTGGGAAAATTACCATTAAAGGGATTAAATAATTCATTCTTCATCCCCCATATCATATTTATTATTTAAAATTTTATGAGCACTTAAGCTACCATATTTTTTATATAAAACCATAGTTAAAGCTAACATAACTGCTAAAGTACTTGCTCCAATAACAATACTTGTTAATACAAGTGCTTGAGGTAATGGATAAGCAGCATTCTGTGCAAACCAATTAGCATTCATTCCAGGTAAGAATATAGGAACAACTCCTCCTTCTTTATAAGTTAAACATATAATAAATAAGTTAACTCCTTCTTCAATAAATGAAAGCCCAACTACTTTTTTAATAATATTGTCTATAAAAATAGCTGAAAAAATACCAATGACAATAAGTGCGCCAGCAGTAAATAAACATAATAATTGAGTACTTATTATCATATTATTCACCTTCCATCCTCTGTGTTTTTTTAATAGCTAAAGCAATAAATACAGGAGTAATTGCTCCACCTACAATAGCTTGTGTTAAAGCTACATCTGGAGATAAAAGAATCTGGAATAAAACTGCAATACCAATACCAGAAATACCTGATAAAATTGCTACTTTTAATAAATCTTCTTGTACTAAAGCTAATATACTAGCTACTAAAGTAACAATAATAACTAAAAAAAAACTTCAATCATTATTATCCCCACATTTATTGTTGTTAAGTTCATCCTCACTATAGTAATATGCATTAGCAATAGCATGAGCTACAAAAGGAGTTACTAAAAAGTAAAGAATTGCAATAAGAATTTGATTTAATGCAAGTAATGCTAAAACACACGCCATATCCAATATTCCTAATATATGCAATTTAGCATATTCTACATTATTTAAATCATCATTTAATCTAAGAATACCAATTCCGACAAAGACAATTAAAATAGCAGAAATAATTAATAAAATAGATTGTATATAACTAAGTATTAAAGACATAGTTTAAGTCCTCCTCGCTACAACAGCATAACCTATAGTACCTACAACACCTAAAAATATAATTGCTAGTGCTATATCCTTACAGAAATTAATAGAAAATACTTCACCAATAAGGATTAATAAAACACCCATTGTCAAAGTGATTGCAGAAGTACCAATCAAAGTAGATAAAATACTCCTTTTAGAAGAAAGTCTTAAAGCAACTAACATCATAAATAAAAGTGCTATAATTAAAATATATTCTGAAATTAGTAGTATCTCCATACTATCACATATTATAAGATTTTAAAAAGAAAATTATTCCAACATTTTTTTAATATATTTCTCAAAAGGAATAATATCTTCAGTATCTCTTGGAGCTATAGTTGCAACTTTAATTATTTGATCCTCAGGAATAAGATCAACAGTTAAAGTGCCTGGAGTTAAAGTAATACTGTTTGCTAAAATTGTTTGAGAAACAGTTCTTTCTAAATCAGTATGAATATCAACAACAACAGGTTCAATCATATCTTTATGAATTATCCTAATAAATACATCATAAGTAGCTTTGACAATTTCATACAATAAATCTAAAAAATAGATTATCCCATAATAAACTCTTTTTAAAAACATTTTAAAAAGCCCCAATTAAAAAATTTAAATCATAAAATTTTCATGAATGATAAAATTTTCATGAATTATAGAATAATATATCATGATTATTTATTATAAATCTTTTGATTTAATATGAAAAATTGAAAAACAAAAATAAAATAATTATAAAAAATATTAAAAAATATTTAAAAAAATAAAAAATAAACTAAAATTTTTTAAAAATGAATATATAAATTAAACAAATCCCAAAAAATGATAAATAATTATAAATTATAAAATATTTTTATATTAAATAAAAAACCAAAAATTAAAAAAAGTTTAAAATTTAATAAAATAACTAAATCTTAATAAAAAATCAGAGAAATAAAAAAATAAATTAAAATATAATAAAAAAATCAAAAAACTAAAACAACAAAATTTTTTAACATTTTAAATAAAATAAATAAAAATATTTTATAAAAAACCTTGAGTATTTAAAAACTTAATTAGAAAATTAAAGTATATTTTAAATTTTAAGAGCTCTAGATAAATTTAAAAATATAATAATTAATAAAAAGATATAAAATTCCTCTAAATTTTAAAAAACTTAATATAAACAATATAACCATCATTAAAATACCAAAAGTTTTATAAAATTTCTTATTATATAATGGACTTAAAACTTTAACTCCAGATGAAGAGAAGGAATCAAGAATTATATGAGATAATAAACCTAAAAACAATGCAAATAATAATAAACTATTGTTTAAATTATTAAATGGAAAGACAATATATGATAAAACCAATAATAAAATAAAAATGGAACATAATTCACGATTCAATGAAAATACAGATAAAAATATTAATACAATAATTAGAGACAAAATATAATAATTATTTAAGCTTTTAAATCCAGGAATTAAAAATAATAATTTTGAAGCCATTAATATAATTAGATATAAAATTATACTTATTATAATTGAACCAAATATTGAATGAGTAAATCCTCTATGAGAAGAAAATAAAAATATTAAACCTAATAAACATATTAAAATAGCTAAATTATAAGGTAATTTTAAAATATATAATATTATAAATAAAACTAAACCTACAATTATTAATCTATAAACATTATCTTTTTTTATTTCATGATCATTATCTGGAAAATTAGCTCCAATAAAACATGCCCCAATAAGTAATGGATTTTGAAAAAATAAAAATCCTAAGACAATAGCAAAAACACTATGTAATTTATAAGATGACATTGTACTACCTTAATATTCCTAAATTATTGTTTAATAATTTTAATCATAAATAAATATTAAACTATTATTAAAATAAGAATTAGTAAGAGCATTTGAAAACTAATAAAAATTATATTAAAACAAAAATAATATATTATAAAATTTTAAAATAATCTAAAAAAGAATACATTTGAAACATTGAACGTTTAAAACTATTTTTATTTAAATATCCAAAAGGAGATAAAACTTCTGCAGTAATAGAAGGTATACCAATTAAATTACATTCATCTTCTAAGGCACCTTTAAATTTAGAACCAGCAGTATCATATTTTAATAAATCACAACCTACTCTTCTTGAAACATACTTAGCAATATTATAACTTTCAACTGTAGGACTTAATGTGCAGAATATTGCATCTCTACCAGGATTACTATTAATACTTGTAGAATGGAAATCGCCTACAGCAATAATATTTTCTTTTTTAATTACTTCAAAAATTCTATTAGTAACAGAACCTACATCTAAAGTAGATCTATTTAAATCCATTCCATCAAAAGATCTAGAATTATTCATAGTAGCATTTGGTGCTGCAAATGGAATTAAATAAATAGAACCTTTAATATTCTTATTAATTAAATATTTAATCATATAAAGGCATGCAAGTTGGGAAGGTAACTCATTACCATGAATTCCTGCAACAATCATAACTTTAAAATCACCATTTCCAATTTTAATTAAAGGAGTACCATTTACTGATTCTTTTAAAATTATTTTAAAAAGCTTAGAATTAGGTATTGCATTATAAAGGTTTTTATTATGAGAAATATAACCTCCAGAATTATAACAAGTATTTAATATACTAAGTTTACAATTAGTAGAAGATAATGAATTATCAAAATTTTTTAAATCTATATCATTAAATCCCATACTAAATAAACTCCATTAAACAATAATTAATACAAATAAAAAAATAATCACTTAAATTAGAAAAAATAATATTTTATCTTAGTTAATTATAAATTTTTAAAAGATATTATTTAAATTAATCTAAATGATTTTTTGTAATACAAATGATAATAAAAAATCATACAATTAATGAAATATAAGATTTAAAAATAAAAATGTAATACAAATGATAATAAAAAATCATACAATTAATGAAATATAAGATTTAAAAATAAAAATGTAATACAAATGATAATAAAAAATCATACAATTAATGAAATATAAGATTTAAAAATAAAAATGTAATACAAATGATAATAAAAAATCATACAATTAATGAAATATAAGATTTAAAAATAAAAAAATTACTTAAAAAACATAATAAATAAGTATAAAAAAATAAAATAGTTTAAATTAGATTTATATAATGTTAATAATATATATTAATATAATATAATGAACTTATTTTAAAAAAATATTAAAAAATGATTTCATTTAAATAATTATAAAACTTATTTATTTAATTTAGGTGATTAAATGGAAAAAGTAGTACTTGCATTCAGTGGAGGATTAGACACTACTGTATGTGTAAAATTATTAGAAGAAAAATATAATTATGAAGTTATTACAGCATGTGTAGATGTTGGACAACCTAAAGAAGAGATTGAAAAATCACAAAACTCTGCTGATAAATTAAACAACAGCAAACATTATGTAATTGATGCAAAAGAAGAATTTGCAAATGATTATATATCAAAAGCAATTAAAGCAAATGCAGAATATGAAGGATACCCATTAAGTACTGCACTTGCAAGACCATTAATTGCTATGAAAATTATTGAAGTAGCTAAAAAAGAAGGTGCAACTGCAATTGCTCATGGTTGTACTGGAAAAGGAAATGATCAATTCAGATTTGAAGCTGTAATTAATGCAATGAGTGATTTAAAAGTTATTGCACCAATTAGAGAATTAAATTTAACAAGAACTGAAGAAGTTGCATATGCAAAAGAACACAACCTTCCTCTTAAAAATGATAAAATTTACAGTGTAGATATTAACATTTGGGGAAGATCCATTGAAGGAGATGTTCTTGAAGATCCTGCAAATGAACCACCAGAAGAAATTTATGAATGGACCAAATCTGCAGAAGATGCAAATGATAAACCAGAAAAAGTATCTATTGAATTTGAAGAAGGAATTCCTATTGCAATAAATGGAAAAATGATGCCTTTAGTAGATATCATCAGAGAAGCTAATAAAATAGCTGGAGATAATGGTATTGGTAGAGTAGATACTATTGAAAACAGAATGGTTGGTTTTAAAAGTAGAGAAACTTATGAAGTTCCTGGTGCTAAATTATTAATTGCTGCTCATAAAGCATTAGAAGAATTAGTATTAACTGTAGACGAATTAAGATTTGCAGAATATATGAGTACTTTATATGCAGATTTAGTATACAGAGCTATGTGGCAAGAACCTCTTAGAGATGATCTTGACCAAGCTTTCGATCAAATGCAAAGAAGAGTTAGTGGTAAAGTAGTAATGAAATTATTCAAAGGTTCAATTCAACCACTTACTAGAGAATCACCTTTCAGCTTACATAGTATTGAACAAGTCAGTTTCGAAGATAAAGAAAACGACCAAAAAGAAGTTGAAGGTATGATTAAATACCATAACATTCAAGGTACAAACTATCAAAAACTTAATATGTAGTTAATTTATTAATTTAACTACATACTCTTTTTATTTTAGATATAATAATAAATTATTATTAATAAATAAGCTACTATTTTTTTAATGAAATTTTTATTATAAAATTAGAAAAACTACAACTATTTTTAATATTAAATTTTACTAGCATTAGAAAAACTACAGTCATTTAATAAAAATATACTATTTTTCAAGTGTAAAATCTAAAGATTTACCAATAAGCTCTACTTTATCAAGAGTATTATTAGATTTATAAACTAAAATCTCAACACCTTCATTATAAGCTGTTTTAAGAGTAGATGAGAAATCATAATCATTTTCCCAATTAGGTCTAAAATAATTACCAGCAGGATGTTGAATTAAAAAAAATACAACTGCCCTATGACCAGATTTTTTAAGTTTAATTAATTCTTTAAGATGTTTACAACCTCTTACTGTAGGTGCATCAGGAAACTGTGCAAATCCATCTTTTATAAGAGTAACACCTTTAACTTCACAATAACAATCTTCAATTATATTACCATCATTTACTTTAGCAAGATAAATATCAATTCTAGATTTATCATAAGTTTTTTCTCTTTCAATAATATTATAACCTAAAAGTTCCCTAACTTTACCTGATTTTATTCCATCAAAAACTATTCTATTTGCATCTTGAGAATATAATGAAACAAGTTCACCTTTATTTACAACAAATAAAAGAGAATATTTTGTTTTTCTATTTGGATTATCACTTGGTAATAAATAAACTACTACACCTTCAACTAAAAGTTCTTTACATCTACCAGTATTTGGAACATGAGCTTTAACTTCAATTCCATTAATATCACATATAGCAATAAAACGATTAGGTCTACTTTTAAATATAGCTTTTAGAAAATTAGACATAAAATCACTAATAAAAATAAAAACTCTGTTGAAATTTATTTTATTTAATATTTAAAAATCTATAAACCTATTTTATAGAAAAATAATTATTTCAAATTTAAATAGCTTCAACAAAGTCAATTAATATCAAACTAAAAAAATAATTTAGAAATAAAAATTTTAAAAATAAAAGATTATTTAATAATATTAGCCATTAATGCACCTAAATATTCAGTTAAATCAGTTGCTGAAAATCCATATCCTTGTTTATTCATAGCTAAATCACCAGCACGGCCATTAAGATATACAGCAAGAGAACCAGAATCAAAGGAATTTAAACCTTGAGAAAGTAAACTTACACATATACCAGATAATGCATCACCAGTACCCCCAACAGTCATTCCTGGATTTCCAGTTATATTAACCTTAAATTTATTATTCTGCATTATAAGATCATATTTACCTTTTAAAACAACAGTACCTTTAATAGATTTTACAATAGTTTGTAAAGTTTCTATTTGACTATTGATTAAATGATAATCTTCATCTTCAGATATATTCTTAAGAGAATCTGGGTCAATACCAGATTCTTTAATTATTTTATTAAAGAATGTTTTAAATTCAAATAAATGAGGAGTAATAATTAAATCATCCCTATTTTTAATTAAAGATAAATCAACTTGTTTTAAAGCATCAGCATCTAAAACCATTGGTTTTTTGATTTTATGAACTAAAACATTGAAAAGTTTTCCTGTTTCTTCATTTATTGTTGCACCAGGACCTAAAAGTACTGCATCAACATTATTAACCATTTCTAGAATATCATCTAAATTTTCAAGTGATAAATAATCACCTTTAAGTCCTTTAACAATTAAATCAGGAGATAATGATTTAATAGCTAAACTTGCAGGATCTGGACTTGCAACATATACAAGATCTGCTCCAGAAGAAATAGCAGACATTCCTGCAATAGCAGGAGCACCAGAATAATCTTTACTTCCCCCTACAATTAAAATTTTACCGTTTTTACCTTTATGAGAATCTAAGTTTCTATGGTTTAATTTAATTAAATCACCAAAACCAACAAATAATTCAGCTTCAAGAGGAATTCCAATATCACATGTTACAAGTCCTCCAACTAATTCTTTATCTGCTAATTTAAGACCCGTTTTTACCCTATGGAATGTAATAGTATAATCTGCTTTAACAGAAACATCATCAACTTCACCAGTTAATGGGTCAAGACCAGATGGAACATCTACTGAAATTTTAAGAGCTTTAGAATCATTAATTATTTCAATAGCACGTTTAACTTTAGGTCTTAAATTTCCTTTAATACCTGTTCCAATGATTCCATCAATAATTATATAATTACTTGAAAATTTAAGATTATCAAAATCAGATAATTCCTTAATATAAAATATAGATAAACGTGAAAGACGTGGCACCATATTATTAAGTACATCAAGATTTCTTTTAGCGTCAGCAGATTTAATTTTATCTGGAGTATATAAAGAGTAAACTTCTACTTCAAAACCCCTATTTAAAAGATACCTTGCAGCAACAAAACCATCTCCACCATTTCCTCCAGAACCTGTAAATATTGCAATTTTAACAGGATGGGAAAATTTATGAGTTGCAATCTTAGCAGTTTCATCAGAAAGAGATTTACCTGCAGCTTCCATTAAACAAATTCTGTTAAGACCAATATATTCACAATTTAAATCTGTAACTGTCATGTCAATTGGATCCATAATATCACCTAATTTAAAATATTATAAAAATAAATAATTTAATAATTATATAATATTTTAATATACAAATATTAAAAATTTTATTAATTAAATTCTATAAAAAATATTAGAAATTAATTTTATTAAAATAAATAAAATTAATTAAAATCCTTAAAAATAATCCATTAAATATATTGGTGTTAAATTGAAGAGAAATAATGAAAAATTAAAAATAAAATATCCTGCAAAATCAACATTAATAGGTATTACATTCATATTAATAATTTTCACATATGGTATTTTAGGGTCTATTTATATTATGCATTTAAATCTAGAAGATGCATTTTATTTTACAATGATAACAATTGCAACTGTAGGATATGGAGATATAACACCAGTAACATCTTTACAAAAATTATTTGTAACTATATTAGCATTTGATGGAATTGGAATAATAGCATATATTTTTACTGTAATAATAGATAATTTCTCTGAAAGACTTGAAAAATCAAGAAGTGGTTCAGAAATGAGAAAAAAATTAGAAAACATGAAAAATCATTATATAGTATGTGGTTATGGTAGAGTAGGTTCTGTAGTAATAAAAGAATTACTTAAAAGAGACCAAAAAATAATAATTGTTGATAATAATAAAGAAATTATAGAAGATCTTAAACAACGTGATTCTATTTTAAATAATAATAATGTTTTAGTATTATATGGTGATGCTACAAATCAAGAAACAATGGATAAATTTAATATAGAAGATGCATATGGTTTAATATTAACAACTGGAAGTGATGTTAACAATGTATTTATTGTTTTAAGTTTAAGAGATAGAGCACCTGATGCATGGATTATATCAAGAGCAAGTAAAAGAGAAAATATCCAAAGATTATATAATGCTGGTGCAGATAAAGTAATTTCTCCTGAAACAAGTGGAGGATTAGATTTATTCCTTGCTGCAATAGAACCTTACCTTATTAGGATTACTGATATTAATAAGAAAGAACTTATTGAAAAAGAAGTTAATATTATCTTGAAACATGGATGTAATATTGAAAGTGTAGAATATCATCTTCCAGGTATTAAAAAACCATTTAAAAGAGAAGTTTCTATAAAAACTGAAAAAGATTTTAAAGAACAATTAAAAGAAAGAATGAATAGTCAAGAGTCTTTTGAAGTATTAAGTAGTGGAACACACTCACAATTAATAAGTGGACCTAATAAACAAGCTGTTAATAAAGTAATTGAAGAACTAAAAGAAAATAATTTATTAATTGGAGTAGATATGACTGATGAAGAATTATTTAAATTAAATAAAGAAAACCTTAAAGAAATATTTGAAAAACAATGATTAACTAATTATTAACTTTTTTTAAATAATATTAAATTATTAAAATCTTATTTTTTATTAAAATTAACATTTAAAGATTAAATTTAAAACTATTTTAAAAATTAAAAAGCTTAAATTAATTAAAATAATATATAAACAACTTATTTAAAAATAGAAATTACAGAATATAAAATTATAATTTAAAAAAAGATAAATAGTTATAAAAAATTATAACTATCTATAAATCTTGTAAATGGAAATGGTATGGACCTAAATCTCCACCATAGTTTCCAGCACTAATTTTAATAATACCAGGAACTTGGCAAGCAGCATTAATTCCTTGTTTCATAGCTTCTTTAACAGATTCTTCATCAGCACCATCAATAACAATTTCCATCATACCTTCAACATCATCAGGTAAGTCTGAATCAACTTTATCTTTTAAAGTTACACACATTTTTTCATTAGTTGAAGCATTCATGAATTTAGAGTATTTATTGGATCCTACTTTAGAACCAGAAGCAACCATTCCTCCAGGGAAAGGAGTTACTACTCCAGGTACTGAGTGAATTGCATCTACAGCAGCTTCAGCAGCAGTAATAGCACTAAGTCTACTATCACCCATAATAAAGAAGTTACCTCCAGCAACACCATCTTTGTATCCTAATTTAGCTTCTACTAAGAAGTCACCAGACATTATAGGAATAGCATGCATTTTCCTTCCATCAACTTCAGTTTCGTATTCAAAACCATCACCAAAGAATCTAAGTTTTGTACCAGTATTAAGAGTGTCTTCTGAATCAAGTGCATTAAATACAGCAGCAGTAGGAGCAGTTAAAAGACATTGACCTACTCTTTCAAGTAATTCATGATCTAAAGCTTTTTTAGACATATGACAAATCATAATTGCATAACCAGGTCTTCCATCAGGAGTTTCAGAAGGAGGTACATAACAATCAATACCTGCTTCTGCAGGACAACCAATAACAGAAGTACCATATCCAGTAGCTTCAGTAGCTGCAATATGTGCTAAATGTTTAGTAGCAGCAGTAACAATCATTCTTGAAACTTTAATTCCAAATCCTTCAGCAAAAGTATCATCTATTTCTACACCATTTATTTCCATTATTTCACCTAATTTTAAGATTATATTGAAAATAATATAATATTATATTATACATTTTTAATATTTTATTTAAATATAAAATAAACTTTTCTATTTTAATTGAAAGTATTATAAACTAAATACAGAAATTAAATAAAAAAAATAAAATCCAATATCAAAAGAAAAAAATAAACAAAATACAGAAAAATAAATAAAAAAATAAAATCCAATATCAAAAGAGAAATAAGTTAAAAACAAGAATAGTGTTTAAAGAAAATATAAAAAATAAAATATTATTTCTTAGTATTTTCATGCATTTTTTTAATATTATCAACTGCACTGTTTACTTCACTTAAATTCATATTATTAATTGCAGGTTTAGGTTCTTCTTTAGGACCAGTAATATTATCAAGAACATTAATACCATATTTAGGAATAGTTAATAAACCAAGGAAAGTAGTCATCCAATAAGATATTAATCTTTCTACAACAGTAGCAGCTGCACTTATTCCAGATGGTATTCCTGCAGATGCAAATAATAAAATCATAGTTCCATCAATAAGACCTACACCACCAGGTAAAATTGGAATAAAACCAATTAAGACTGAAAGAATAAAAGATTCTGCAATTATTAATGGAGATACAGGATAACCAAATGCCATGAATACAACACAAACACGTGAAATTTCAAGTATCCAAATTAATAATGATAATGGTAATGCATATAATGTTAACTTTTTATTTGAAATAGTTAACTTCATAGTATCTTGAAAACCATTAACTGCTTCAATTAAACGTTTTTCTCTTTCTTCAGTATTTTTTTTAGAAAATTTATAAAGTAACCAGACTAAAGCATCTGTAACTTTTACTCCAAAACTTTCATTAATGGACATATAAATAATTGCAATAACAGCAAGAATTACTACAATAACTGCAATAATTAAACATGCAATAATCCAAGTTGCAAGAGAATAATTAAAAATAACTAAAATTAATGTAAGTATTGCAAGTAAAATAAATGGAAATGTATCAAATGCTCTATCAGCAATAACTGTTGCAAATGTAGATTCAAATGGAATATTTGATTCTTTAGTTAGAACATAAGCTCTTACAGGTTCTCCACCACCACGTCCACTTGGAGTAATGTTATTTACTGCTAAACTTAACATGACCATAGGAAATAAATCATTAAAATCAGTATTAATATTTACAATTTTATTAATAATTTCCCATCTCAATGTATATAAAGCATAAACCACGATTTCAATAAGTATTGCAAGAATAACATAAAGAATATTTGACATTCTTAATGCATTAAAAACCTCATCAATACCAATAAACCATAACATTACACCCATTATAATTAAACCAAAAATCAAAAATAACAGAGTCTTATGTTTCATAATATAACCTTATAAAAAATTTTTTAATAAATAAAGAATTTGAATTAAATAAATTATTTTAATATTTATAAATATTAGTATAAATAATTATTTTAAAAAAAGTTTAAGTTATAATTATTTACTATTTTTAATATTTAAACATGTAAAAATGAATAAAAAAATTAGTATTTAAACATAAAATATTTTAAATAAAAAATCAAATTTTAATTAATGAAATATATAAACACAATGGATATAAAAATCATTGCATATTATTTAGGAAAAACAATGCAATTAACAGGAATAGCACTACTTATACCTATTATAATTGCAATTTTTTATAAAGAAACACCAGAAATAATTGGATTTATAATATCAAGTGTTATATCATTAATAATAGGAACATTATTTACTAAAATAAATATTAATACATCAAATATTAAATTAAAAAATGCAATGATTATATCAACATTAACATGGATTTGGGCTAGCTTTTTAAGTGCACTTGTAATGAAAATAAGTTTACAAATACCAATTTTAAATGGTATTTTTGAGAATATGTCCTCATTAACAGGTACAGCACTTTGTTTATATCAAAATGTTGAAGCATTTCCAAAATCTATCTTATTTTTAAAAAGTTTTGAAGGATGGTTAGGTGGTTTAGGAATAGTAATTATTAGTGTAGGAATTATTATCAGAAAAGGAACTGCTGCAGCTAAATTATACAAATCAGAAGCAAGGGATGAGAGAATAAAACCAAGTATAGCAAATACAATGGAAAAAACAATTGAAATATATTGTATTTATACTATGATTGGAATAATCTTATACTTACTTGCAGGAATGCCTATATTTGATGCAATAAATTTATGTTTTTCCTCAATATGTACTGGTGGAATGAGTATTAAAAATGCTAATGTAGGTTATTACCATAATAATATAATTTACATAATAACAATGGTACTAATGATTATAGGTACTATAAGTTTTCCAGTTCATTATAAAGTATTTAAAACTAAAGGAAAAGCGATTATTGATGATGTTCAATTTAGAGCTATAGCTTTCTCTATAATAGTAACTACAATAATTATATACTTCTTAACAAAAGCTATGCCTATTGAAATATTATTTACAGTAATTTCAGCAATTACATCTACAGGAGCTTCAGTTGTACCAATACCAAAATTATTAAGTTGGAAAGATGCTTCATTAATCTTTTTAATGTTACTTATGATAATAGGAGGTTCATCAGGATCTACTTCTGGTGGTGTAAAAATTATTCGTATTATAACTCTTTTAAAAGGAATATTAAAAAATATTATAGAAATCTTATCTCCTGAAGGAAGAGTTATAAAAGTAACTATAGATAATAAAGAAATCTCAACAGGAGCAATAAAAGAAGCAGGATCATATGTTTTTATAACTTTCATTTTAATATTTGTAAGTTGGATTATATTGATTTTACATGGCTACGATGGATTTAAATCATTATTTGAAATTATCTCCGCAATAAGTAATAATGGATTAAGTGCAGGTATTACAAATATTAACATGTCTCCAAGTGTTAAAATTATTATGATATTAGATATGTTAATGGGAAAACTTGAAATTATTCCTGTTCTTGTAACTATAAGAGAATTCTTTGAAATATTTAAACCAACAAATAAACAAAAAAGAGCACTTAAGGAAAGATTTAATAGAAATTAAACAATTAATTTATGATTTAAAAAAAGTTCTTAAATTTAAAATCTAATCAATAAAATCTTTAAAACAATAGTTAAAATAAGTTATATAAAAATAGAAAATGAAAATTAAATTAAAAAGACTATTCAAATTTTTTTTCAGTCTTTTTAAGAGCATTTCTTTTAACAAGAATAGAAATTTTTTCTCCTTTTGTTAATATATCATCTTGTTGAGGAATGTTTAATTTTCCTTCTTTATATGTTGCGATTATAATATAATCTTCAGTAGGTGAAATCTCATAAATAGGTTTACCAATTACTTTTTTATTTGTAATAATCATATCTAAAATTTCAGCATCACCTTGACCAAAAGTAGTTAAGTCTGCAACATTTGGTCTTGTAATAATTTTTTCAAGATATCCTGCAGCTGTTTTTTCAGGACTTATTACATTATCAATTCCAACTTTAATAAATGCTTCTTCATGATCAGTATTACTTACACGAGCAATAATTTTAGGAACCCCATAATCTTTAACTAATATACAACTAAGTAAGTTAGTTTCATCATTACCAGTAGTTGCAACAAAGAAATCAGCATCTTCAATATTAGCTTCTTCTAATGTTTTTGTATCGGTTCCACTACCACAAATAACTAATGCATCTAATTCAACAGAAGCATTATTAGATAATTCTTCATTACTTTCAATAAGAGTAACATCATAACCGTCTTCAATTAATAATGAAGCTAAAGAAAGACCTACACGTCCTCCTCCCATAATAATTGCATACATTAAAAAACACCTAACATTTTTTATTAAAGAAAAAAATAATTAATTAAATATTATTATAATATTTCTGAATTTAATATTAATAAAATTATCCCTTAAAAAATAATTTAAATAATCAATTAAAATTCAAAATAAAAAGTTAAATTAGATTAAAATTATTAAAATTCATAAAAAAAATAGTTTTAAATAAAAGTGGGGTCACAGGGATTTGAACCCCGATCCTAGGATTTCTCTTGTCTCAGTACTCCAATTGATCATCATTCTGTATCAATTTATACTGTCAGACTACGCGCTAAATTTTCTTCAAAGACAACTGGAGTCCCAGATGATGCCAGGTTACACTATAACCCCAAAACGAATAAAAAAAATCATTATTATATTTAATATAATAACAACAATAGTTTTGTAAAAATTAATATTTAAATGTTTTGATTTTTGTATGATTGTATTAAAAAAAATAATTAAATAAGATTAAAAAATTTAAAATTTTTATAAAAATTATAATTATAATTATAAATCAAATTTAACTTGTTTATCAATCTGAGTAATTTCATCTAATTCCAAACCATTTTCAATTACATAATCCTTTTCAACTTTATAATTATTATTTTTAGTTCTCTCAATATTTTTAGGTTCTAAAAAATACCATTTTGTATACTTAAATTTAACACCTAAATATGGTTTTGCTCCAAATATTTTTGAAAATTTCTCTAATTCATCAATTTGGGGAAAATCAATATAAATTTTATCTTTAACTGTAGTTTTAACTTCAATAGCCAAATAAATTTCACCATTACCAGCAATAACATCAGGTAAAGGTCTTTTAGTAGCTCCACCAGAAGCAGGAGCTCGCATAGCTGCAAAATTTCTATCCCATAATTTATGAACTAAATCTCTTTCTTCTGTTGAACCTTTTTTAACCATAATATAACCTTTTTTATAAAAATAAACAATAATATTTTCTATTTATAAAATTATTATACTTATACTTAATTAGACCCCATAAGAAAACTAATATAAAAATAATAAAAAAATATTGAAATTAAATAAGTAATAATTAAAATAAGTAATAATCATGGGGCCGGGGCCGAGATTTGAACCCGAGTCGCAGGATCCACAGTCCCGTAGGATGACCGCCTACCCTACCCCGGCAAGTGAATAAATAATAAGTTAGATTAATGCGGGAGCAGGGATTCGAACCCTGGTAGACCTGCGTCAACAGGTCCTAAGCCTGTCCCCTTTGGCCGCTCGGGCACCCCCGCTTCGGATAAAGGGACAATCCCTAAAAAATCAACTATAATAATAAAAATGCTCCGTTCGGGATTCGAACCCGAGTCTCCGGCTCGAAAGGCCAGAATGATTGGCCGGACTACACCAACGGAGCATGAGAAAAAACATCAAAATTATTGTAACATGGGCCCAATGGGGTTCGAACCCATGGCCTTCCGGTTATGAGCCGGACGCTCTACCTGGCTAAGCTATGGGCCCAAAAGCGCCATCGACAGGGCTCGAACCTGTGACCAATCGGTTAACAGCCGAACGCTCTACCTACTGAGCTACGATGGCATATAAAAAACCCATCTCAACCAAGTATAAATTACCCATGTTTAAAATGCAATAATTTTAAACAGTAAATAATAGTTTAGATAACATCATATATAAATGTTTCTATTTTTACATGAATAATAATAAAAAAATTAAATTTCCTCAAAAATTAATTTTCATAGTAAAATTATCTTATTATAGTTATAAAAAATATACTATATAAATTTAATGGTTTACATTTAAATATAATATAAATAAAACTAAAAAATAAGAATAATAATATTATATTTAAGAATAAAATGGCTTTGTTGAAATCCTTAAGATTTAAAATATAATTTTAATATAATTTAAAAAATGTACTTTAGAAAGTTAATTTTTAAATAAAATAGGATTTCAACAGAATCAATATAATAAAATTATATAAATAAAAAGATTTAGTAGAGATAAAAATGAATATTATAGACAAAAATGGAGAATTACTTGATTTAATTAAAAAAGCAAATGAAATAACATTGAAAAACCATTCAAATAAAATTTATCTTGAAAGAGCAATCTTTTTATCATGGTACTGTGACAAAGGAGATTGTGCATTTTGTTATATGAGTACACAAAAAGATAAAATATTAAATCCAAGTAAAGCAAAAAGAAGAATTCCAAATATATTAGCAGAAGCTGAAATGTGTAAAAGATTAGATTGGAATATTGAGTTTTTATCTGGAGGATATAAAACTTTTACAACAAAAGAAATAAAAGATATTGCTACCGAAATTAAAAACATTACTAATAAAGGAGTTTGGTTAAATACTGGAATTACAAAAGATTTAGATATATATGGTAATGAAATTATTGGAATTACTGGTGCTGTTGAAACTGTAAATCCAAGTTTACATGAAAAAATATGTCCAAGTAAACCTTTAAATGAAATAAGTGAAATGTTAGATACTGCTAAAAATCTTGGGTTTAAAAAAGCAATAACTATTATATTAGGTTTAGGTGAAACCTTAGATGATATTGATTATTTAATACAATATATTAAAGATCATGATATTGATAGAGTTATATTCTATTCATTAAATCCACATAAAGAAACAATATATGCTAATAGCTCACAACCTGCATCATTATATTATGCTAAAGTAGTATCAACTATTAGACTAAACTTCCCAAAACTTGAAATTATATGTGGCACATGGATTGATAATTTAGCAAATATAGGAATTTTAATATTAAGTGGAGCTAATGGTATTACAAAATTCCCATTATTTAAAATGTTTGGTACAAAATATGGTAAAAGAGTTGAAGAAGAAGTAAAATGGACAGGTAGAGAACTTCAAGGAACTTTTACTGATAAAACTAAACTAGGTCCTGAAAAAAGCCAATACAATGATAAATTAGACAAATATATTAAACGATATATTAAAGAATCATTGAAAAATAAATATTAAAAATTTCTTGAAAGATATTTTTATTTAAAAATTTATTTTTACTAAACTCATTAATTTAAATATAAAAATTATATTCTAAATTTTATAATATTAATAAACCTATTAATTTTAAATATAAAAATTATATTTTAAACTTAGAAATAAACTAAAATAGTATATTTTCATTAAATTTAAAAAAAACATGTAAAAAAAAATTTATTTTAAATAATAAAATTAAAAAAACCAATAAATAAAAGATTAATTAAAAAGAAAAAAATTTAATTAAAAATTACTTTCTAATAATAAAGTAAAAAATCTTAAGAAATCTTTATTAATAAAATAAAATAAAAATTAAATTTAATATATAAAATATATAATACTATTTTAGAAGTATATTTTTTATAAAAATTATTTAATTATTAAAAATTCCAAAAAAATACTTGGAGGAATTATTATCGAAATGAAATGTGGACTCGAAATTCACGTACAACTTGAGACAAAATCAAAATTATTCTGTAATTGTCCAACAAATTATAAAGAAGCTCCTGCAAACACAAATATTTGTCCTGTTTGTTTAAATCAACCTGGAGCTAAACCATTACCTACAAATGAAAAAGCAATTGAAAATGCATTAATGATTTCATTAATGTTAAATTGTAAAATTACAAAAGATACTGCTTATTTCATGAGAAAACATTATGATTATCCGGATTTACCTTCAGGATACCAAAGAACATCAGTTCCTATTGGATATGAAGGAGAATTAAATGGTGTAAGAATTAGAGAAATACATATGGAAGAAGATCCAGGTCAATATAAACCAGATAAAGGTACTGTTGATTTTAACCGTTCAGGAATACCATTAATTGAAATTGTAACTGAACCAGATATGCATTCTCCAGAAGAAGCTCGTAATTTCTTAAAACAATTAATTAGAATACTTGAATATAGTGGAGGAGCTCGTGGTGAAGGTACTATGAGAGCAGATGTAAACGTTTCTATTGAAGGTGGAAACAGAGTAGAAATGAAAAATATTAACTCCATTAAAGGAGCATATAGAGCTCTTAAATACGAAGTTGTTAGACAAAAAAACAACATGAAAAGAGGTATTGAAATTAAACAAGAAACTAGAGCTTACCTCGAATCACAAATGATTACTGTTTCTATGAGATCAAAAGAAAATGCTGATGATTATAGATTCATACCTGATCCAGATTTACCACCAATGGAAATACAAGATGAAGAAATAGAAGAAATTGCAGAAACTATGCCAGAAGCTCCATATAATAAAGCTAAAAGATTTGTTAGTGAATATGGAATTGATCAAGAAACTGCAACAGTATTAACATCAGAACTTGATTTAGCAGATACTTATGAAGAAGTTGCTAAAGAAGTTAATCCAAAATATTCAGCAAACTGGATGAGAGATGAACTTAAAAGAGTTTTAACATATAATAAAATAACTTTTGCAGATAGTGAAATTAGTGCTAAAGATATTATAGAACTTATAAATTTACTTTTAAACAAAGAAATTACTGTTAAAGCTGGTCAAAGAATTGTAGAAAAAATGCCAAATAATGAAAAATCACCAAAAGAAATTGGTGAAGAATTAGGATTAATGGGTGTTGTTGAAGAAGATGCAATATTAAATGCTGCTAAAAAAGCAATTGAAGAAAATCCTAAAGCAGTCAATGATTATAAAGAAGGACAAAAAGCTTCAATTAATTTCCTTGTTGGTCAAGTAATGAGATTTACTAAAGGAAAAGCAGATCCTGGTGAAACTGTAAAAATATTAAAAGACTTAATCGAATAAATTTGAAAATGGTGTTATGATGTCAGACAAGGCTCTTGTAAAAGATTATATGACAAAAAATGTAATTAGTTTAGAAGAAAATACTCCTTGTGAAAAAGTAATCCAAATAATGAAGAAAACAGGGCACGATGGATTTCCAGTAGTTAACTCTGATGGAAATATAGTAGGCATAATAACCACCTATGATTTATTATTAAAAGATTGGTCTGAAACTATTAAAGAAGTTATGTCAAGAGATGTAGTAATTGCTAGAGAAGACATGGCTCTTAATGATGCTTCTAGAGTAATGTTTAGGCAAGGTATTTCAAGAATGCCTGTAGTAAATAAAGAAGGCCAACTTAGTGGCTTTTTAACAAACACAGATATTGTAAGATCACATATTGAAAGATCTACACCTACAAAAGTAAATTATTATAAAGATACTTTATCTATGTTATATGATACAAAAGCAACAGTAAAAGAAATGAAAGTACCTATTAAAGACATTAGACCTACTCAAGATAAAATATATGCTGATGAATTAGATGGAAGAATTTATGAGCTTAAACGAGGATTAGCAGAACCTGCAATTGTAGTACACACTGGAAAACGATGGATTTTAATTGATGGTCATCATAGGGCAGTTGCATCAGTAAAACTTGGATGTGACTATATTGAATCTTATGTTATAACATTAGACAAAGATATAAAACTTGGAGTTGAAAAAACTGCAGACAAATATGGAGTTTACAATCTTAATGATATTTATATAATTAATGATGATCAACATCCACTTATTGCAATAACTGAAAGTATTAAAGAAAATAAAGATAAAAAAATTGTAGGTAAAAAAATTTAATAAACAAGTGGTATAATGACTGATGAAAAAGTATTAAGAGAGGTATATGAAGTTTTAGAAGGAAGAAGAGACAATCCTATTGATTCATATACTTCTAATATTATGAAAGATAGCGATAAAAAAGCTGAAGATAAAATTTTAGAAAAAGTTGCTGAAGAATGTGGAGAATTCATTTTAGCATCTAAAAATGATGAAAATCTCGTTTGGGAAGCAACAGATTTAATATTCCATACTTTACTTCTACTTGTATATAAAGGAGTAGAATTTGATGAAATATTAGATGAATTTGCAAGACGTAGAAAATAAATATTCTACTTCTTTCTAAAATTTAATTTCCAAATAATAAAAAAAAACTAATTTTAAAAAAAAAACAAAAATAAATCTTTCTAAAATTTAATTTCCAAATAATAAAAAAAAACTAATTTTAAAAAAAAAAAACAAAAATAAATTAAATAAAATAGATTTTATTGAAACATCCTAATTTTTAAAAAAAAAA
>NZ_KK211377.1:0-5260 GCF_000621965.1 Methanobrevibacter wolinii SH | reverse complement strand
AAAAAAAAAACAAAAATAAATTAAATAAAATAGATTTTATTGAAACATCCTAATTTTTAAAAAAAAAAACTTTATTAAATAAAATTTAAAGTATAAATATTATTTAAAATTATAAAAAATAAGATTTAAAGAGTTTAAAATAATAATATCATTTAATAAGTTATTTGAAACTTATAAATTAAATAAAAGTAGATTAAATTAATAAATAAAAATATTAAATTCAAAAAATATTAGAAAATAATTAAGATATAAATTAAATTAAATATTCCATATTATACATCTTTTTTTCATAACCTGCAAATTTAAATGATTTTTTATCATATACTCTAAAACCTAAAGATTCATATAATTTATGAGCAATAGAATTTTTAAAATCAACATCAATCACTACACGACTAAATCCTTGTTCTTTTGCTTGTTCTATAGCATGCTGAACTACTGCACGTCCCACACCTTGACATCTTTCAGCATTATTAGTAGCAATTTCTGCAATATAAAAATCATTATCTTTAATATGAGATAATGTAAATTTATCTATAAAATTCTGTTCAGAAAAGTGAAATGCTTGCATAAATTTAAGTTTTTTAAATAAAAAAACAGAATCATTTAGATAATTGATGTTTTTACCTTTAGAAATAAGTAATATTGCAAGTATTTTAGAAGGATCCTCTTTTTTATAAATTACATAGAATTTAAAAAAATCATCAACATGAGGATATTTTGCTAATAATTTATTTTCAATAGCTGAAACCGCTTCTTGTTTAGTATTAAATAATTTTTTAAGTACTCTTAAATCGATTTCAAATATAAGATCAGCAACTTGATGAACATTATGGATCTTAGGATTAAATTCCTCGAATATCAATTAAATCTTCCCCAAAAAAATGATAAACTCTAAAAAAAATAACAATAAATATTATATTAAGTATAATAAAACTCATATTTAAATATTATGTTTAATTTATTTTTTATCAAAAGTATTTAAAATAGTTAAAGCATTAACTGCTGCACCAAAACCATTATCAATATTAACAACAGACATTCCAGGAGCACATGATTGTAACATTGCATTTAATGCTGTTATACCTCCTTGACCAACACCATATCCAATTGAAGTAGGAACAGCAATTATAGGAATATCAACTAAACCTGCAATAACAGAAGGTAATGCTCCTTCCATACCTGCACAAACAATTAAAATTTTAACATTTTCTTTAATCATTTCTGCTAAATTTGGAAATAATCTATGTATACCAGCAACACCAATATCATAACTTGTTAATACAGAAACACCACTTTCTTCTAAAATTACCTTAGATTCTTCTGCAATAGGAATATCAGAAGTTCCTGCAGTTATTATTCCAACTTTATAATTATAATTAACTTTAGGTTTTTCATTATCTTTTTTAATAATCAAAATTTTAGCTTTCTTATTATAATTTAAAAAGAGCCCATCAGACTTTAAGTAACTAATATCTTCTTTTAATTTTAAATATCTTTCATTAGATAATCTAGTAATTAAAAGTTTATCATCATGAGAATTTTTAAAAAAGCCATTAATTATTAGTAACAAATCATCATAATCTTTAGTTTCTGCTAAAATTGCTTCAGGAAATCCGGTTCTAGCTTTTCTATTAATATCTAATTTAGCAACATTATTTAATTCCATAATCTCATTTGATTTTAATAGATTTTCACATTGATTTATACTTAACTTACCTTTTTGAAAATCTTCTAGAATTTCCCTCATATTATCTTTCCCTTAAAATTATAAAATATTAATATATTATAATATAATACATTAATAGTATATTAAAATTTTACATAAATAATAAAATTAAAAGATAATCTTATTTTAATTTATAAAAAAATAAATTTTTAAAAAAAAAACTTAATTTATATTATTTAATAGCTATAATAGATTTAAATTTTTAATGAATAAAAAAATTAAAGAATAATTTAATATATCTACTACTACATTAATTATAATATATACCTAATAATTTATTGATATATATTAAATTATTAAAAATAGCTATAATTAAAATTAATATATAATACAAATATTAGATTAAAATAACTAAGAAATAAATTTGTGATAATAATGGTAACAAGTAAAATTTTAGTTTCAGGAATAGTTCAGGGAGTAGGATTTAGACCAACAGTATATCGAATAGTCAGTAAACTAAAATTAAATGGAAGTATTAGAAACCTTGGAAATATTGTAGAAATAATTTTACAAGGAGATAAAAAAGACATAGAAAAATTTAGAACAATACTTTTTAATGAACTTCCTCCAATAGCTAAAATAGAAAAATTTGAAAACGAATGGATAGAAACTAATAAAAAATATACTGATTTTAAAATACTTAAAAGTTCTGATACATATGGTGGAAGTTCTGTTATTCCACCAGATGTTGCAACATGTGATAGGTGTCTTGAAGAAATTACTAATCCAAATAACAGAAGATATTATTATCCATTTAATGCTTGTTGTGATTGTGGACCTAGATTTACAGTAATTGAAACTGTACCTTATGATAGAGATAAAACAAGTATGGATGAATTTCCATTATGTGAAGAATGTAAAAAAGAATATACTAATCCATTAGATAGACGTTACCATGCAGAAGCCATGTGCTGTATTAAATGTGGACCTTCACTTAAATTATATGATTCAGAAAAAAATATAATTAAAAGTGATAATCTAATTAGAGAAACTATAAAATTACTTGATGAAGGAAATATAATAGCATTAAAAGGAATTGGTGGAACACATTTTGTTTGTAAAACAACAGATAACGAAGTTGTAGAAAAATTAAGATCTAGACTAAATAGGCCTTCACAAGCATTTGCAGTAATGTCACATAATATTAATAATGCTAAAGAATTTGCAAAAATCAGTCCTCTTGAAGAAAAAACTTTAAATTCAAGACAAAGACCAATTGTAGTATGTAAAAAAAATAAAAATTACAATCTTGGAGATTCAGTTGCACCTGGATTACACACAATAGGAGTGATGTTACCTTATACTCCTTTACATCATATTATGTTTATTGAAAATGAAAAGATAAATGGTGATCTAGCATATATTATGACTTCTGCAAATATTCCTGGAGAACCTATGATGATTGATAATGAAAGTATCTTAAATAATCTTGAAGGAATATATGATTATGCATTAATACATAATAGAAAAATAATCAATAGATGTGATGATTCTGTTATTAAATATAGAAATAATAAACTTTCATTTATAAGACGGTCAAGAGGATATACACCAGAACCATATGAAATAGCAAGTAAAATTAAAGCACTAAATGAAAATATAAATAATAAAAATATATTAGCACTTGGTCCTGAACTTGATGTAACATTTACAATTTTAAATCATGGTCTTGGATATGTATCACAACATATTGGTAACACAAATAAATATAAAACATATGAATTTTTACAAGATGCAATTAAACATATGATGAGTATTACAAAAACAGAAGATTTTGACTTAATTGCATGTGATATGCATCCTCAATTTTTTACAACAAAACTTGCAAAAGAATATTCTAAAAAATTTAATGTTCCTCTTATACCAGTACAACATCATCATGCACATGGAATAAATCTTGCAAATGATAATAATCTTGATGAATTAATATTTATTGCAGCTGATGGAGTAGGTTATGGTGATAATAAAACTGCATGGGGTGGAGAAATATTATATACAAATATTAAAAATTATGAAAGACTTGGTTCACTTCAAGAACAAAAGATGCCTGGTGGAGATTTATGTACTAAATATCCGGCAAGAATGTTAATGTCTATATTATTAAATAATGAAAAGACAAATTCAGAAGATATCATTGAACTAATGAATAAAGATTACCAAGAATATTTCAAATATGGTTCAGTAGAAATTAAAAATCTTGTAAAACAAATAGATTCTAACATTAATGTTGGAATAAGTACAAGTACTGGAAGAGTATTAGACTCAATATCTGCTGCATTAAATATTTGTGGAACACGTGATTATGAAGGAGAAGCTAGTATGAAACTAGAATCTGCAGCATATGGTGCTAATTATGATTTAAATATTCCAGTAAATATTAGTAAAAAAGATAATAGATATATTTTAGACACAACAAGTATTTTAGAAGAAGTAATTAATCTTAAAAATAAAAATGAAAAAACAAAAGAAATTGCATCTGCTGCACAAAGAGCTGTAGCAGAAGGTCTTAGTAAAATGGCAATATTATCTGCAGAAGATAAAAATATTCAAAATATTGGTGCTACAGGTGGTGTTTTCTACAATGAAGAAATTACATTAACTTGTAAGAAAATAATTGAAAATGCAGGTTATAATTTTATACAACATAATAATTCTTGTTGTGGTGATGGATCTGTTTCTTTAGGACAATCTATTGTAGCAAGTCAATATTTATAAGATATAAGAAATGATATTTAGAAATAAATATTTTAAAAAAATAGATTATATTAAAATTTTATTTAAAATTAATTTTTCTAAAATATTTTTTAGATTTATCTCAAATAAACCCCAATAAATTAAATAAAATATCTTAAATTAAAGACTATCTCAAATAAACCCAATAAGTTAATAGACCATCTTTAAATTAAAAGCTATCTTAAATAAACACCAATAAATTATTAAAATTAGAGTCTATTAAATCTATTTTTTATAAAAATCTAAATAATATTTAACACTATAAATCAAAAGTTTATTCTAAAATTTTAACAAATTTAATATGAAATACTATAAAAGAGAAATATTAATTATTATAATTTATTCTAAAATTAATAAATTTCAATAAATTAGTAAATTAAATTTTAATAAAATTTTAATTTATATCTTCAATAAAAAGTTTAAAATAACTTAAAAATTAAATAAGAATTTCTAGTTTAAGTTTAGAATAAATAGTTAATAAATTTTAGGGGCCTGAATTTTTGACTTGTTTTTGAGCCCTCATTTTTCTTATTTTTATATTTTTAATTATTGTATATTCTTGTTTTGTAATAATACAATTGTAAAATTAGTAATTTAATAAAAAAAGGTCGTTTAAACCAATAAATTTAAATAATAAGTGCAACAAATATATATTTGACGATTAAAATGTTGCATAACTTAAATTTTGATAAAAACGACCCAAATTATATTATGTTGGACAAAATATTTAAAATTATTGGTTCTAGAAAATCAAAACAAATATTTTCATCTAATGGTTTTAAAAACCTTAAAAAATTA